>NZ_JBNDHS010000119.1:0-16435 GCF_056755095.1 Rhizobium sp. SVR5-9E
TTTCCGGATGAGATGACCGGCGACATTGCCGAAGCGGGCGCGATCCTGAACATCACGAACGACGCATGGTTCGGCAATACGCCTGGCCCTTACCAGCATTTTCAGCAGGCGCGTGTGCGCGCCGTGGAGACCGGCCTGCCGCTGATTCGGGATGGCAACAGCGGTATTTCCGCAATCGTGAACGCGCATGGGCAGATCGTTGCCGGGCTAGGGCTCAACGAGACCGGGTTCGTTGACGCAACTCTTGAGGGATTTGGCGGCGGTACGTCGGACTCGTTCCCCCGGCAGACATACTTCTGGTTGACTGAAACGTTACTGCTTTTGATGGGGTCGATTTCCCGTATGGGTTTTATTTTCAAGGCGAATTGACCAAAAACCCCTAAAATTGCATAGTGGTCGCAATCGGCGTTGTTAACATATGCTTGATGATGGGTACGCGTCACTTGCAACGTGGCGTTACGGGTGGGTCTGGGCACTGCCGGTTTAACGAGGTTGAAATTCTTTGCTAGGGCAAGACCATGATTGAAAACAAGAAGAAGCCAAACCCGATCGATATCCACGTTGGCAGCCGTATCCGTCTTCGCCGGACAATGCTTGGCATGAGTCAGGAAAAACTTGGCGAGAGCCTGGGCATTACCTTCCAGCAGATCCAGAAATACGAAAAAGGAACGAACCGCGTCGGCGCAAGCCGCCTCCAGAATATTTCGAGCATTCTGAATGTCCCGGTTTCCTTCTTCTTCGAGGACGCTCCGGGCGAACAGTCCGGCTCCTTGACCGGGATGGCGGAAGCGTCAAGCTCGAATTACGTCGTCGATTTCCTTTCTTCCTCGGAAGGCCTGCAACTCAATCGCGCATTCGTGAAAATCTCGGACCCAAAGGTCCGCCGGAAGATCGTGGAGCTTGTCAAGGCTCTGGCGGCGGAAGCCGACGCGGAATAAGCGCCTCCAAGAGTGTCGTTTGAGAAGGTGGTCGAAAGGCCGCCTTTTTTTGCGTTTTAAGGGCAAAATTTATCGATTCACACTAGATATAAAGATATATTTATGTCCTTCTGTGCTTGTTTTTCCGACGTGAAATGAGTACCAACTACACGGCTTTTTGTTCTTTGAGGGAAATCCCGAAATGCGCGCTAATTATCTTTTCACTAGTGAGTCTGTTGCCGAAGGTCACCCGGACAAGGTGTGCGACCGTATCTCCGATGAGATCGTGGATCTCGTTTATCGTGAGGCGGCGAAGAACGGCGTAGACCCTTGGAGCGTGCGCATTGCGTGCGAAACGCTGGCGACAACCAACCGCGTCGTCATCGCCGGAGAGGTCCGCCTGCCGCCGACCCTGATGAAGAAGGACAAGGACGGTAACGACGTTATCAACCCCTCGAAGTTCAAGGCTGCTGCCCGCCGGGCCATCAAGGACATCGGCTACGAACAGGCCGGCTTCCACTGGAAGAAGGCGAAGATCGACGTACTGCTGCACTCGCAGTCTGCTGATATCGCGCAGGGCGTCGACAACGCCGCCGACCAGCAGGGTGACGAAGGCGCCGGCGACCAGGGCATCATGTTCGGTTACGCGTGCAAGGAAACGCCGGACCTCATGCCGGCTCCGATCTACTACTCCCACAAGATCCTTCAGTTGCTTGCAGCCGCCCGCAAGAAGGGCGAAGGCGATGTCGGCAAGCTCGGACCGGATGCCAAGAGCCAGGTGACGGTGCGCTACGTCAACGGCGAGCCGGCCGAAGTGACGTCGATCGTTCTTTCGACCCAGCACCTCGACGACACGTGGGATTCGAAGAAGGTTCGCTCGGTCGTGGAGCCCTATATCCGCGAAGCCCTCGGTGATCTGAAGATCGCAGCCGATTGCAACTGGTACATCAACCCGACCGGCAAGTTCGTCATCGGCGGCCCCGACGGCGACGCTGGTCTCACGGGACGCAAGATCATTGTAGACACCTACGGCGGTGCCGCACCGCATGGCGGCGGCGCATTCTCCGGCAAGGACACGACCAAGGTCGACCGTTCTGCCGCCTATGCCGCCCGTTACCTTGCCAAGAACGTCGTTGCCGCCGGTCTCGCTGACCGCTGCACGATCCAGCTGTCCTACGCGATCGGCGTGGCGCAGCCACTGTCGATCTATGTCGATCTGCACGGCACCGGCAAGGGCGTCAGCGAGGATCAGGTGGAAGCCGCGATCCGCAAGAATATGGATCTCTCGCCGACGGGCATCCGCCGCCACCTCGACCTGAACAAGCCGATCTATGCCAAGACTTCCGCCTATGGCCACTTCGGCCGCAAGGCAGGCCGCGACGGCTCCTTCTCGTGGGAGCGCACGGACCTCGTCAAGGCGCTGAAGGAAGCCATCAAGATCCGGGAAGCAGCATGACGGATATGGAACGCCGGGGGCGTGCGACCGAAGCTTTCTTCGGTCGCCGCAAGGGAAAGGCTCTCCGCGAACATCAGGCGGAACGGCTGACCACCCTGCTCCCGGCATTCCTCATCGACCTATCAGCGGCTCCGCCCGAGCCGCCGAAGAACCTCTTTCCGGTTCCAACGGAAAGGCTGCGCCTTGAAATCGGCTTCGGCGGTGGTGAACATCTGATCCATCGCGCGCAGGAAATGCCCTCCACCGGCTTCATCGGCGTCGAGCCGTTCATCAATTCCATGCAGAAGCTGCTTGCAAGCGTCGAGGCGACAGGCGCCAAGAATATCCGCGTCTATAACGACGACGCCACGCAGCTGCTCGACTGGCTGCCCGACCATTGCCTGGATCAGATCGACCTTCTTTATCCTGATCCATGGCCGAAGCGAAAACACTGGAAGCGGCGTTTCGTTTCCAAGACCAATCTCGACCGCTTCCATCGCGTGCTAAAGCCCGGCGGGCTTTTCTGCTTCGCGTCGGATATCGATACTTACGTGAATTGGACGCTGCTGAAGTGCCGCGACCACGGCGGCTTCGACTGGATTGCGGAAAACGCCGCCGATTGGCTGACGCCCTACGAAGGCTGGCCTAGTACACGCTACGAGGCCAAGGCCCGGCGAGAGGGCCGCTCCTCGGCCTATCTCACATTCAAGAGAGTCTAAGCCTGCTTTCTAGTGCAGGCTGACCGTTTTCAATTCGTCTTCAGCAGCCTTGAAGAACGTGCTGGAGCGATTATCCGTCAGCAGGATCGGCGTGCCGTCGGCGCCGAAAAGTGCCCAAAGGTCCACGCCCGGATCGATATCCGGTGCTTCGGGAAAGCACTTCGAAACTTCTTCGGTGCGCATCTTGCGGATATACGCGACCTCTCCGTTGCCGATGCCGGCAAGCTCGGATTTCGTCAGGTGAGAATTCGCTTCTTTCATCAACATTCCTGTTCCTCCGGAAGAAGGGACCAACAGCCGAATGGGGCCGTTGTCCTACTGTGAGACCGAAATGTTAATTTTCTTCACCATGCGCGCCGGTTCCGGACGAATGAGGTCGACGGCAAGCAATCCGTTCTTAAGGCTGGCGCCCAGAACCTGCATGCCATCGGCCAGCACGAAGGTGCGCTGGAACTGTCGGGCGGCAATGCCGCGATAGAGGTATTCGTGCTCGCCCTGTTCGACCTGGCGGCCGCGGATCAACAACTGGTTCTCTTCGGTTGTGACGTCGAGTTCTTCTTCGCTGAAGCCAGCGACGGCAAGCGTGATGCGCAGGCGCTCGGGAGCACCGTGACCGGCGGCAATCCGTTCGATATTGTAGGGCGGATAACCGTCACTTGCCTTGGAGATACGCTCCAGCGTCTTTTCCATGGCGTCGAAGCCCAGAAGCAGCGGGCTGGCGAAGGGTGTCATGCGGCTCATCTTTCAAGTCCTTGATGCAAGCGACCTTTCCGGACCTCAAGCGCAGCATCCGGATGCCGTTAATATGGGAAGGCTGCGTCTTTTGCGCAAGCCTCGTGCCGCTGCCGGCAAACACACGAGCCGGGCTTCGCTGATCGCTTGACAATTGCCATGGCCGCTCGCATCAAATCGTCGCCCGCAGCGGCCGGGCCGATTTGCGACGGAAAGATAAACGAACGGTGCCCGCCGCGACGAGCACCTTGGGGAATGGAAGACGGAATGGCGAAGCCTAGAAAGATCATCATCGACACCGATCCCGGCCAGGACGATGCCGCAGCCATCATGCTGGCATTCGGCAGCCCTGAAGAGCTGGAGGTACTGGGCATCACGACCGTCGCAGGCAATGTGCCGCTCTCCTATACGAGCCGCAATGCGCGCATCGTGTGCGAGCTATGCGGCCGGCCGGACATGAAGGTTTTCGCAGGCGCCGACGCGCCGATGGCGCGCAAGCTGGTCACGGCCGAGCACGTGCACGGGAAAACCGGCCTCGACGGTCCGGAACTCAATGAGCCGGCGATACCGCTGCAAGAGCAGCATTCGGTCGATTTCATCATCGAAACACTCCGCCGCGAGCCGGAGGGCGCAGTGACGCTCTGCGCGCTTGGGCCGCTCACCAATATCGGCATGGCTTTCCAGAAGGCGCCGGACATCATTCCCCGCGTTCGTGAGCTGGTAATGATGGGGGGAGGCTTCTTCGAGGGCGGCAACATAACGCCGGCCGCGGAATTCAACATCTATGTTGACCCCGAAGCAGCCGAGATCGTCTTCGGTTCCGGCATTCCGATCGTGATGATGCCGCTTGACGTGACGCATCAGCTCCTGACGCAGAAGGGCCGGATCGAGCGCATGGCCGAGATTGGTACGGCGCCGGTAAAAGCGATGGTCGAGATGCTGGAATTCTTCGAGCGCTTCGATATCGAGAAGTATGGCTCCGATGGCGGACCGCTGCACGACCCGGCAGTTATCGCCTATCTGCTCAAGCCCGAACTCTTCAAGGGCCGTCACTGCAACGTCGAGATCGAGGTAACATCAGAACTGACCGCGGGCATGACCGTGATCGACTGGTGGCACGTGACCGATCGCAAGCGCAACGCCAAGGTGATGCGCTATGTGGATGCGGACGGCTTCTACGATCTGCTGATCGAGCGCTTCGCCCGCATCTGATTTTCAAACTGGTTGGCGAAAGACGCCTGAGGGATCAGGCGTCTTTTTCCGTGAAGGCGGTGTTGATGTCGGCTTCGGCTGCTTTCGGGCCGCCCTTGGCGACGCCGACCATGGCCGGGCGCAGAACGCGTTCGCCGATCGTGAAGCCAGCCTGGACGACCTGGACGACGGTGTTGTTCGGCACTTCGGTGTTCGGAACCTCGAACATCGCCTGATGGAAGTGCGGATCGAACTTCTGACCGACCGGCTCCAGCTTGCGAACGCCATGGCGCTCAAGCGCCGACAGCATGGAACGCTCGGTCATGTCGACGCCTTCGATCAATGTCGTAAGGCCAGCGTCGCCGCTCTCTTTTGCTTCCGGCGGGATGGACTCGAGCGCGCGGCGGAGATTATCCGAGACAGCGAGCATGTCCCGCGCAAAGCCGGCGACGGAATAGGACTTGGCATCCTTGACGTCGCGTTCGGTACGACGGCGCAGGTTATCCATCTCCGCAGCAAGGCGCAGATAGCGATCGCGCAGCTCAGCATTTTCCGCCTTGATGCGTTCGATGAGATCGGGCTCGGCCGGCGTTTCCGCGGTGGTTTCGTTCTCGACGTTTGCGGCAGCGTCGGCTGCGGCTTCGGCCGCGGCAGCGTCAGGTCCGTTTTTCGTCGTTTCGTCGATCATGACGGTCTCCGGTACTGGGGTTGTCTTGGGATGGGCCCGATATCGAGCTTTGACCGCAAAAAATCAAGTCTGCGTGACAAAGAAGGGGAAATTCCGGCTTTTACAAGGTGCCGCGCGAAAGCCTGGAAATCAGCTGTGCCGTGTAATCAACCATCGGCACTATGCGCGAATAATTGAGCCGCGTCGGTCCGATGACGCCGACGGCGCCAACGATGCGATCGTCCTCGTCCCGATAGGGCGCGACGATGAGCGAGGAGCCGGAGAGCGAAAAAAGCTTGTTCTCCGAGCCGATGAAGATCCGCACACCCGGACCGGTTTCGGCAAGATTCAAGAGCTCGATCAGGCTGTCTTTCTTTTCCAGATCGTCGAAGAGCATCCGGAGGCGGTCAAGGTCTTCCACGCCCGCAAGGCCCTCCAGCAGATTGGAGCGTCCGCGAATGATGAGCTGCGGCGGCTTGCCTTCATCGGCGGTGCCCGACCATACGGCGATACCGCGCTCGACGAGCTGCTGGGACAATGCGTCCAGTTCGTTGCGGACATTCTCTTTCAAATGGCTGAGCTGCTTGCGCAATTCCGGCAGCGTCTGGCCGCTCATATGCGCGTTGAGGAAATTCGCGGCCTCCGTCAGCTGCGCTGAAGTGACGCCTGCGGGCAATTCGATGATGCGGTTTTCAATCTGGTCGTGATCGCCAACGAGGACGGCAAGCGCCTTGGTGGGTTCCAGCCGGATAAATTCGACATGCTTGAGGATCGGATCGCTCTTCGACGTGATGACAAGGCCGGCGCCGCGCGAAATGCCCGAAAGCATCCGGCTTGCCTCGTTCATCATCGATTCCATCGCATTGTCACGGCTTTCGGGCCGAACCTGTCGCTCGATAGTCGCACGATCTTCCGCGGAAAGGTCGCCGACCTGCATAAAGGCATCGACGAAGAAGCGGAGACCGCCCTGCGTCGGCAAGCGTCCGGCGCTGACATGCGGCGAGTAGATCAGGCCCAGCTCTTCCAGATCGCTCATCACGTTGCGCACGGAAGCCGGCGATAGCGACATCGGCAAAATGCGGGAGAGATTGCGTGAGCCAAGCGGCTCGCCGTTTTCCAGATAGCCTTCGACGATGCGACGGAAGATTTCCTTGGAGCGTTCATCCAGCGCAGCAACGGCATCCGAAATCGACGTCGACCTGAACCCCATGAACTTCCTTGCACCCGCGCTGCCAACAATCACCCCGAAAATATAGTCAATCTCGCCCCCGAGGCAAAAGGGAATTTGCAAATGGCTGCCGCCAATCGTAGAAGCGGTCAACACCATAAACCATTGCATGATGCTGTCAGAAAACCGCTGACACTTTTCGGTATCTTGCTTCAGGAGATTAGAATGCGGCCTTCAGGCAGAAAAACCGACCAGATGCGCAAGGTCACGTTCGAGCGCAATTTTTCCAAGCATGCGGAAGGCTCCTGCTTGGTGAAATTCGGCGATACGCATGTGCTCTGCACCGCGAGCCTTGAAGACAAGACGCCGCCATGGCTGCGCAACACCGGAAAGGGCTGGGTCACGGCCGAATACGGCATGCTGCCGCGGGCGACCGGCGAGCGCATGAAGCGTGAGGCGGCAGCCGGCAAGCAGGGTGGACGCACCCAAGAAATCCAGCGCCTCATCGGCCGTTCGCTTCGCGCCGTTGTCGATCTCAAGGAACTCGGAGAACGCCAGATCACGCTCGACTGCGACGTCATCCAAGCTGACGGCGGCACGCGGACCGCCTCGATTACCGGCGCCTGGATTGCGCTCTACGACTGCCTGAAGTGGATGGAAGCCCGCAACATGATCAAGGTCGAGCGCGTGCTCAAGGATCATGTCGCCGCAATTTCATGCGGTATCTTCGCCAGCCAGCCGGTGATCGACCTCGATTATCTTGAAGATTCTTCGGCCGAAACCGATGCGAATTTCGTCATGACGGGCGCCGGCGGCATCGTTGAAATTCAGGGCACCGCCGAAGGCACACCCTTCACGGACGAGGAGTTTACCACGCTGATGACGCTGGCGAAGGCCGGCATTGCAGAACTCGTCGAGATGCAGAAACAGGCGATCGCCGGATGACTGCCTTGCTGGAAGGCATGCTGGAAACCGCGCTCTACGCGGACGATCTCGACAAGGCCGAGGCTTTCTACGAAGGCGTGCTCGGTCTTGCCAAGATCGCGCGTGGTGGAGACCGGCATGTATTCTTCCGCTGCGGGCAAGGCGTGCTCCTGATCTTCAACCCCAACGAGACGGTCAAGCCGCCGGCGGCCGATGCCTTGCAGGTGCCACCGCATGGCACGAAAGGTCAGGGTCACGCATGCTTCCGCGTGTCAGCTGAAAACATCGATGTCATGGCGGCACAGCTCAAGGCCGCCGGCATCGACATTGAATCCGAAGTGCACTGGCCGAACGGTGGCCGCTCGATCTATTTCCGCGATCCGGCAGGAAACAGCCTCGAATGCGCCGAAGCCAGAATCTGGGGCATCAAATAGGACCGACCATGCGCACGCTTGACACGAAGACGATCGTCGTCGCCAGCCACAATGCCGGCAAGATCCGCGAGATCCAGGACCTGATCGGTCCGCTCGGCTTCATCGCCAAATCGGCAGCAGAGCTCAACTTCGTCGAGCCGGATGAGACAGGCACGACCTTCGAGGAGAACGCGACGATCAAAGCGCTCGCATCCGCGAAGGCAGCAAATATGCCGGCGCTTTCAGACGATTCCGGGCTAGTCATCGATGCACTGGACGGCGCTCCCGGCGTCTATACGGCCAACTGGGCCGAGACTGCGGATGGCAAGCGCGATTTCGCGATGGCGATGGAAAAGGTGGAACAGGCACTGGAAAAAGCCGGAGCCATGAAGCCCGAGCAGCGGACGTCACGCTTCGTCAGCGTGCTCTGCCTCGCTTGGCCGGACGGACATACGGAGCTCTTCCGCGGCGAGGTCGAAGGAACCGTCGTCTGGCCGCCACGCGGCAGCCAGGGTTTCGGCTACGATCCCGTCTTTCAACCGGAAGGCTACGGCATCACCTTCGGCGAGATGAGCGCCGAAGAGAAGCACGGCTGGAGCATCGGCAAGCCGCAGGCGCTGTCGCACCGGGCGCGCGCGTTCAAACTCTTTGTCGAAACCTGCCTGGAAGCGTAGGGTCGGTTCGTGGAGATTCTCGATACGGCAAGCCTGACACGCGATGCGACGCTTCTACCCGACACGGGAGAGCCGGGTTTCGGCGTCTATGTGCATTGGCCATTCTGCGCGGCGAAGTGCCCGTACTGCGACTTCAACAGCCATGTCCGTCACCAGCCCGTGGATCAGGAGCGGTTCACCGCAGCCTTCCTCAGGGAGATGGCTTCCGTTCGCCAGATGAGCGGGCCGAAAACTGTGACGAGCATCTTCCTCGGCGGCGGCACGCCGTCGCTCATGAACCCGGCGACCGTTTCGGCGATCCTGGAGGGCATTGCGAAGCACTGGCACGTGCCTGATGGCATCGAGATCACCATGGAGGCCAATCCGTCGAGCGTCGAGGCTGAGCGCTTCCGGGGCTATCGCGCGGCGGGCGTCAACCGTGTGTCGCTCGGCGTTCAGGCCCTGAACGACCGCGACTTGAAGTTCCTCGGTCGCCTGCACGACGTCGCCGATGCGCTGAAGGCGATAAAGCTGGCGCGCGATATCTTCCCGCGCATGTCCTTCGACCTGATCTATGCGCGCCCGGACCAGACGGTAGAGGCGTGGGAGAAGGAGCTGAAGGAAGCAATATCCTACGCCGTCGATCACCTCTCGCTCTATCAATTGACGATCGAGGAGGGCACGCCCTTCTACGGCCTGCACAAGGCCGGTAAGCTGATCGTTCCGGATGGCGATCAATCGGCGGCGCTCTATGAAGCGACACAGCAGATCACGGCGCGCGAAGGCATGCCGGCCTACGAGGTTTCCAATCACGCGCGGCCCGGCGCCGAAAGCCGGCACAACCTGACCTACTGGCGCTACGGCGATTATGCCGGGATCGGCCCCGGCGCACATGGCCGCCTGACGCGGGGCCCTGAAAAGATTGCAACGGCCACCGAGCGCAAACCGGAGGCCTGGCTCGAGCTTGTCGAACGCGATGGCCATGGCATTCTGGAGCAGGAACGGCTCGGCTATGACGAGCAGGCCGACGAGCTGCTCTTGATGGGCCTGCGGCTGAAAGAGGGCTTGGACCTTGCCCGCTGGCAGCAGCTTTCCGGCCGGGACCTCGACCGCAAGCGCGAGGAAATTTTACTGGAACTTGGCTTTATCGAGCGCATCGGCAATTCCCGGCTTCGCTGCACGCCCGCCGGCATGCTCATCCTCGATTCCGTCGTCGCCGATCTCGCCTGCTGAGGCTCAGACGGGGCGCCTTTTCCCAAGCGACATCAGCCGTCCGTCGATGGCTGCCAGACCGGCTGCGATCATTGCCATGCCGATCAGGTGTTTCACCTGCAGCTGCTCTCCGAGGACGATCGCGCCCAGCAGGATGGCACTGACCGGGATCAGGAAAGTCACCAGCGCCAGGTTCGTCGCACCCGCCGTTGCCAGAATGCGGAAGAAAAGCACGTAGGCGATTGCCGTCGAAAGCAGGGCGAGACCGAAAAGCGCCAGCCAGGTCTCGATGCCGGGTGCAGGCAGGGCCCAAGGACGGTCGGCAATCAGCGCTATCGGCAGCATCAGGATCGTTGAAGCGGTGACCTGCCCTGCGGCCGGCAGCAGTGGCGGCATGCCCATGGCCCGAAAGCGGCGTCCCCAGATGCCGGCGAATGAATATGAGATCGCGGCGCCAAGGACCGCAAACTGCGCCAGCACATTCGAGCCGAGATCGTGAAGCGCCTCGAAGCCGATCATATAGGCGACCCCGGCAAAGCCGATGAGCACGCCGATCAGGCGATTGCCGGTCATCTTCTCGTCAGCGGTTAGGAGATGAGCCACAACGACGGTGAAGAGCGGTGTCGTGGCATTCAGGATCGAAGCCAGGCCGCTTGCAATGTGCGTCTGCCCCCAAACGATGAGGCAGAAGGGGATCATGTTGTTCAGCACCCCCATGCCGAAGAAAGCAGCCCAGCTCTTGCCGTCGCGCGGCATGGAATGCCCCATGATCCGCACGATGATATTGAGGGCGATTGCCGCGAGCAGCACGCGACCCGCGACGATGGTAAACGGCGGCAGCGCTTTGACGAGAATGCCGTTGAAGAGGAAGGACCCGCCCCAGAGCAAGGACAAGATCAGCAACATGCCCCATTCGGCTGGGCCCATCTGTTTCTGCTGCATGCCACTCTTCCTCCCGTTCTACGGTGGGTTAGGCTTTAACGGTCCGTCGCGCCACCCGTTTCTTGCGCTCCAACTTCGGCAAAGCTGCGAATTATGCTCGTTGAACTGTTCTTCGCAATTCCGTTTGAACATCGCTTTCCTGCTGATATTATTTCGTGAATTCAGCTTCGACAAACGAGTCTTTTTCGATCTACGCTTTAGCTGAGCTAAATCATGAGCGAATATCTGCCTTCCCTTTCGGCCCTAAGGGCTTTCGAAGCGGCCGCGCGGCATCTAAGCATGACGATGGCGGCAAAGGAGCTGAACGTCACTCCCGGCGCCGTCAGCCTGCAGATCCGCGATCTGGAGGCCGCGCTCGGCGTACGGCTTTTCGAGCGGAAGGCGCGGGCGATTTCTCTCACCGTGGAGGGGGCCGATTACTTTACGACGCTGCGTGCCGCCTTCCGGCTGGTGCGGGAGGCGACAGCGGCGATCACCGCGCGGGCGCGCGGTTCCGTGCTGAACGTCACCTGCACGGCAGGCTTTGCGACCTATTGGCTCGTGCCTCGGCTGAGACGCTTCGAGGAGACCCATCCGGAGATCGACGTGCGCATCAGCGCCTCGCATCGCGTGCTCGACTTTCAGCGGGACGGCATCGATCTGGCGATCCGACATGGGCTCGGTGGCTATGACGGGCTCGTCAGCGAGCGGCTTGTGGATGACGAACTGGTGCCCGTCTGCATCCCACGGCTGGCAGAACAGCTTGGGAAGCAGCCTTCCCCGGACATGCTTGCCGGCTTCCAGCTCATCCACGATGTCTACCGCCAAGACTGGAAGCTTTGGCTGGAGGCTGCAGGCGCGACGAAGGTGGATCCTTCGCGCGGGCCAATCTTCATGCATGGGAACGGCGCCTATGACGCAATGAAGGCGGGGCTGGGTTTTGCCTTGATGCGGCGGTCGTTCCTGGAGAAAGAACTCGCCGCAGGCTCAGTGGTTGCACCCTTCCTTCTCGGGGTCGCGAGCCGCCTCGCCTTTCATCTCGTTTATCCGGGCGCCGCCCTTGAGCGTCCGGCTGTCGCGGCCTTCCGGCGGTGGCTGCTTTCGGAAGCGAAGAGCTGAGGGCTCTCGCACCGGCACAGCATCCTCCAAAAACTTGACAAAATTACTCATAAAAAGGTTTTCTTTTGGCTTTTTAGACTCATGTTTTTTTGAAATGAGCTCCCAAGGGTCATGAGGCAATGAAAAATCACCTTTTTACAATGAGATTGCTGCGCACATCGGCATTAACGGGGGCTGCAATGGCCCATCTTCTTCTGCCTGCCGCCGCACAGGACGCGGCTACCAGTGGGCAAGAGGATGACGGAGCGACAGTGCTTCAGGACATCATCGTCAATGGCGGCAGCGGCGGCGTGATCCAGGCGGACGGTTATGTCGGCAAGAGCAGCGCCACCGGCGCAAAGACCGACACACCCTTCATCGAGACGCCGCAATCGATCTCGTCGGTGACCGAACAGCAACTGAAGGATCGCAATCCTCAGACACTTCTCGACACGATCGCCTACACGCCCGGCACCCGCGTCGGCGCCTATGGTTTCGATCCGCGTTTCGACAGTTTCACCGTGCGCGGCTTCGACGTGACCTACACGGGCGTGTTCCGCGACAACCTGCGTCAGCCGGGCGCCGGCTCCTCGATTTTCAAGACGGAGCCTTACGGTCTTGAGGGCGTTTCGATCCTGCGCGGCCCCTCCTCTGCGCTCTATGGCGCCACGGGTGCCGGCGGTCTCTTCAATCTGATCACCAAGCGCCCTACGGAAGAGCCTTACCACGAGATCATGGGGCAGTTTGGCACCGATCAACGCTATCAGGGCCAGTTCGACTTCTCCGGACCCGTCAACGATGAGGATCCTTTCTACTATCGCGTGACCGGTCTCTACCGCGACGCCGAGACGGAGCAGGTCAGCGTTCCCGACGATCGCGCCTACATCGCGCCGGCCTTCATGTGGAAGCCGGACGAGGACACCAAGCTGACGATCCTCGGAGAATACTCCAGAACCAAGACCGGCGGGACGGCGGCCTACTACAACGATCCGGTTACCGGCGAGGTGACGGACTATTTTGCCGGCAATCCGGCCTTCAACGACTCGGTCCAGAACCAGGGCCGCATCGGCTATGAGTTCGAGCATCGGCTGAACGATACCTTCGTGTTCCGCCAGAACGCTCGCTTTTCGACACTCAACATCGATGCCGATTGGGCCTTCGCATACGCCCCGAACGCCATTGATCCGACGCTTCTCGACCGCAGTGCCGGTACTTTCGACGAGCGGCTGACGACTTTCACGATCGACAACCAGCTCGAAGCCCAGTTCGACACCGGCGCCCTCGATCACACACTTCTGACCGGCCTGGAATTCACGCGGCTGCGTTGGCGCTCGCTCGACGGCCGTGGCGTCTCTCCACCACTCGACACGAACAATCCGGATGCCGGTTCGCCCGTCCCGCGCATCGATTTCCAGACGCGCACCGTTCAGGACCAATGGGAGACCGGCACGTATGTCCAGGACCAGATCCGCTACGACGCCTGGATTCTGACGGTCGGCGGGCGCTACGACTGGGTTTGGAGCGACACCAAGAACACTGATCTCGTGACCGACGCCGTCGATACTTACTCGCAGAACGACAACGAGTTCACCGGTCGAGTGGGCCTGACGTACGAGACCGATTTTGGCCTCGCGCCCTACGTCAGTTACTCCACCGCCTTCTCGCCGAATGCCGGCATCAATCAGGCGACCGGTCAGCCCTTCAAGCCGACCGAAAGCGAACAGGAAGAGATCGGCGTCAAATATCTTCTGCCGGACACCAACATGATGCTCACGGCCGCGCTGTTCAACATCGATCAGAAGAACAGCCTGTATTACGAGGTCGTCAACCTGCCTTCAGGTCCCGCCAACATCCAGGTCCAGCGCGGCAAGATCCGCTCGAGAGGCCTCGAGCTCGAGGCCAATGCCAGCCTTGACAACGGCCTCTCCCTCATCGCCGCCTATACTTATACGGATGCGAAGATCCTCGAAGGCACTACAGGTACGGTCGGCAACTACGTCTCGTCCGTGCCGAGGCATATGGCCTCGCTCTGGGCGAACTACACGTTCCAGGAGCCTAGCCCGGTGTATGGTCTCGGCGTCGGCCTCGGAGCCCGCTACATCGGCAAGAGCTATGGCAGTGACTACAACACGACGCAGAACAGCGCCCGCGTCCTCTTCGACGCAGCCGTCAGCTACGATTTCGCGGCCCTCGACAAGAAGTACGATGGCCTCAGCCTGCAAGTGAACGCCACCAATCTGTTCGACCGTCGTGAGCCCGTCTGCTCTGCAGGCTTCTGCTACCGCGACCAGGGCCGCGCGGTGATCGGCACGCTGCGCTACGCTTGGTAACCCGATGGCAAGCGGTGGCGACATGAAGATGGGTGACAGGTCGTTTGACCTGTCTCCTGCCTTTTCCGGCGAGCATGCTTGGTGCCGGGACAAGATGATGCTCAGCGAGGAGCTTGCCGACGGCGTGCCGCTGCCTGCCTTCTTTCGCGACGGCGGCTTCCAGCGCGCGGTTGATCGCTACGGGGAGGTTTCGGGAGGCAGCGACCGGCGCGCCGTCGTCTCCATGTGGTCGCTCTATTATTTCTCGGGACTTTCCATCCCCTATCTGCTTGCGAAGCGCTTGGCGGCGCAGGCGCTTCCCGTTGGATTCGCAGGCATGACGATTGCGCTGGAGGAGAGCGGTTTGCCGCGCTCTTTCGGCGTTCCGCACGCCGGCACCATGGAAGACAAGATCGAGACCGACAGTTTCGAGGCCGTGCGTCCGCTGCTTGAAACCCATCTTGGCGAGGTCGTGACGCTTCTCAAGGCTTGCGGCATCTCGCCGAAACTCTGCTGGAACAATGCCGCCGTCTATATCGACTACGCGTTGCGGTTAACCGAGCGGGGAGCACCATCGATCGGTCCCGATCTACCAATTTTTGTTAACAGCAGCCTTCCGGATGGAAGCGCGAATCCGTTTTGCGGCTGCCTCAGCTACCTGGATGAGGACGGCGAGCAGGTCGCACGGCGCAAGATTTGCTGCCTTCGATACATGCTTCCCGGAATTCCAAGCTGCGGCAAGCTCTGCGCACTGCCGAACCAGAGGAACCAGCGATGACCCAGTTTCTTATCAGCCGGCGGGATCTGCTCGCCGCAGCGTCCGTTGTTCTTTGCGCTCCAAATATCGCAAAGGCGCAGACGCGCTGGCCGCTGAGCTTCACCGATGCTACCAGCCGCAAGGTGACGATCAAGAAGAAGCCGGAAGCCGTGATCCTCGCGACTGGCTTCAACATTGTCCCATTGTCGCTGATCCATCCCGACCCCGTCAGCCTGCTCGCCGGCTGGTCGACCGACATGAAAGGCGACAATCCGTTCATCTACGAGGCGTTCCGGAAGAAGTTTCCGGCTATCGAGAACGTCCCAATCGTCGGCAACGGCCACGCGGATGGCCTATCCGTGGAGACGGCGCTGTCGCTGAACGCCGATCTTGCGATCATGAGCATATGGCAGGCCGATAGCGAAGTGGGGCAGCTCGCCATCCAATATCTCGACTCGGTCGGCATCCCGGTCGTCGTCGTCGATATCAATCGCGATCCGCTGAACACAACACCGCGCGACATGCGCCTCCTCGGCCGGATCTTCGAGCGAGACCAGCAGGCCGAGGCGTTTGCCCAGTTCTTCGAGATGCGGCGCGAGCGCATCAGAACCAGAGCAGCGGGCGCGACGGATACCCGCCCTCTTGTGCTGATGGATGCCTTTCCGAGCGACATCCGGGGAAGCTGGGCAATCGGCCGGACGGGACTTGGCGAATTGATCACTCTGGCCGGGGGGCGCAACGTCGCCAGCGACAACCTTCCTCCGCAGGGCGGGCCGGTGACGGCCGAGTATGTCATTGCAGCCGATCCTGACATCTACATTGCGACCGGATCGCCAGGTGGGACCTATACGACCTTTTCCATCGGCCCTGGCGTCGATCCGTCGGAAGCCCGGCGCACGCTGGAAGAAACCGTAAAGATGCCAAATCTTGCGCCGCTGAAGGCGGTCCGGGAAGGCAAGGTGCACGGCATGTGGAACTTCTTCAATGCCGTGCCACTGAACATTCTGGCCGCCGAAGCGGTCGCGACCTGGGTCAGGCCCGACCTCTTCGGTGACGTCGATCCGGCAGGCAGCCTTTCCGAGCTCAACGAGCGCTTTGCTGCCGTGCCTTTCGAAGGCGCCTATTGGGCGAGCCTCAAGTCCTAGAGCCTTTCAAGGCGCTAATGGCGGCTTGAGGCGCCGGCCGCGAAGAGGCTTCCGGTCGGCGTCTGCAGGAACATATCGAGCGGAATGTGCTCCTGATGCAGGAAGCCGGCTGCCGGTAGCAGGCCATCGCGGACCATTTCGATGACGGCAACGACGGAGGCCGAGGTTGTCCAG
>NZ_JBNDHS010000120.1:0-16143 GCF_056755095.1 Rhizobium sp. SVR5-9E
GCAGGAAGCCGGCTGCCGGTAGCAGGCCATCGCGGACCATTTCGATGACGGCAACGACGGAGGCCGAGGTTGTCCAGGCGATCGCAGTGCGGCGTGCACCGGCAATCTCGATCGGATAATAGGCCCGCACGAATTCCTTGCGCCGGAGGCTTCCTGCCTCTGTGCCCTCGGCAGCGACATGGACATAGACCACATCGTCCTCCACGGGCGGCTTGGCATTGGTCAGGATTTCGCCGGCGAGCTTTCGCTGCTCGCGCATCAACAGCTCATGGAAGAAGAAATTCATCAGGTCCATATGGCCCGGGTACCGCATCGTCTTGTAGTCGAGATTGTCGACCTTGCCGCGCAGCGTATCGCACATGGTGCCCAGGCCGCCCGACGTGGTGAAAGCTTCGAGCTTGACGCCCTCGACATAGATCGTCTCATGCCACTCCATCGGTGAGACGAGCTTGCGTACGCCGCCCTCGATCACCTCGCAATCGTTCAGGTATTCGTTGACGACGCCCTCCGGCGACCAGTTGAAGGCATAGCCCAGCAAACCGGTCGGATTCTGCGGCAAAGCGCCGACGCGCATGCGGATCGAGCGGCAGCGGTCGAACCCGTCGGCCAGGCTTGCCCCGACGATACCGACGAAGCCGGGCGCCAGACCGCATTGCGGCGCCATCAGGCCGCGCGAAGTCTTCGAGAGCTCGATGATGAAATTGGTGGTCGGTACGTCTTCCGTGAGATCGAAATAGTGGATACCGGCGGCATGTGCGGCGCGGGCAAGCTCGATGTTCAGGTGATAGGGCAGACAGGACAGCACCGCCTCGACGCTCGACAGCAGCTCGGCCACGACAGCCGGGCTCGATATGTCGCCCGTCCGGCACACGAAAGGTACCTCCGACGCCGGCAGCCGGGCATCGACGCCCGTGACCTCGAAACCACCCTCATGCAAAAGCGTTGCCGCAAGCCGTCCGACCTTACCCAGGCCGACGACGGCGATTTTCTTGAAACTCATTCTTTCCCTCCCGTGCGCCACCGTTCATCCAGTGTGCGCCGTCTTTGATGCGAGGGTTGTATAGAATAAAAACCTTATAAATGAAAACAGCCGGGATCGCTCCCGGCCGTGGATTTTTTCCTGCGCTGGATGGCGCTATTCGTTGATCAGGCGCTTCAGCAGCTCGATTTCATGCGAGAGCTTGGTGTCTTCCGAAATCAGCTCCTCGATCTTGCGAACGGCGTGCAGAACCGTCGTATGGTCGCGTCCGCCGAAGCGGCGGCCGATCTCCGGGAAGGAGCGCGGCGTCAGTGTCTTCGAGAGATACATCGCGATCTGGCGCGGCTTGACGATGACGCGCGTGCGGCGGTTCGAAACCAGCTCCTGTCGCGAGACATTGTAGTGGCGGGCAACGATGCGCTGGATGTCTTCGATGCGCACGCGGCGGGGCTCGCCGGAACCGACGAGGTGAGCCAGCAGTTCGTCCACCCGTTCGATCGACAGGTTCGGCTCGAAAGAACGGCGGAAGACCAGCTGATTGAAGGCCCCTTCCAGTTCGCGGCCGCTTGCGGTCACGCTGCGAGCAACGTGCGACAACAACTCAGCCGGAATTTCGAGCGACGGATCTTCCTGCCGGGCATTCGCCAGGCGGCGCTTCAGGATTTCGAGACGCATCTCGTAGTCCGGAGCGTCGAGCTCGATGGCAACACCGCCCTGCAGGCGCGAACGCACCCGAGGATCAAGCGATTCCAGCTCCCAGGGCGCGCGGTCGGCAGCGACGACCACTTGCTTGGCGCTGTCCAGCAGCATGTTCAGCAGGTGGCAGAACTCATGCTGGATCATCTTGCCCTGCAGGAACTGCATGTCGTCGATGATCAGAAGATCGATGTTGCGAAGCGAGTCCTTCAGCGTCAGCGCATCGTTGTCACGGATCGCCGTTGCAAAACGCCACATGAAATACTCGGCCGTCAGATAGACGACTCGCAGAGCCCGCGGATTTTGAACCGCCGCATTGGCGATCGCCTGCAGCAGGTGAGACTTGCCGAGGCCGACGTTCGAATGAACGAAGAGCGGATTGAAGCGAACGGCACCCTGCCCTGCTTCCGCAATCGTTTTTGCGGCAGCAAGCGCAACACGGTTCGAGCTGCCTTCAACAAAGGTGTCGAAGGTAAAGCGCGAGTCAAGCGGCGAGCCGAACAACGGCTGGCCTGCCGTCGCGGGACGAGCCGCAGCAGCGGCTGAAACCGCCTGCTGAATGGCTTGGCCCGCCGGCTGAGCAGCGGCAGGACGGCGCATCGGCGCGGCCTGCGTGGCCGGCTCCTGCGGAGCCACCTCATCTATCGGCTTCAAGCCGGCACGTGTTGCCGTGCGGACGAGGATCTCAACCTTCAGAATCTCAGCGTCCTCCTGCTGGAAGAGGCTGGTGATGAGATCAAGATAACGATTGTTGATCCACGACTTGAGAAATGTGGTGGGAACCGAGAGTCGCACGACGCTCTTTGAAACCGAGTGCAGCTTCAGACGTGCGAACCAGCTTGCATAAACGTCTGGACCGACCTGGGCCTTCAGACGTGCACCGACACGATCGAAAAGTACGCCATGCTTCATATCCCCCTTTTCCCCTGCCGTTTCCGGGCAAATTGAGCCGAACGCTTGCGGTGCCTTGTCCCCATTTTCAAGAGCACCAGTCGTCGTCAGAGAATTCATTTGCATCATGCCGCCTTCCAAATTTCTTCTACCGGGCGGTCATCACCTAGAACGGCCGCCCGATCAATTTTCCCCGTTCTAGCATGCGAGCGACTCCTTCATGAGCCACCGGCTGCCGGTTCACACAAACGCTGTCCCGCCTAGCGAGACCGGCGCAGAAAACCATGGCGGAAACCGCCTTTATGCGGCCTCCGTCATGTTTTCGGTGCCAGGTTGACTGCCAGACCTCGTTTCCGGTCAGCCAACCCCCAACGCAAATTTACTTCCCCCAGCCCTTTCGGCTCACCTTAAACGTGTGGCCGTAGAACGCACAAAGCTTCTCCGTTCCGCGGCCAGCCACAGCCGCGGCGCAAATAACTCAAATGCTTGAAAAAACGGAGAGATACACTGCTCCGTAACAGATGGTGCAACACATCGGCCTGCCGACATGGCAGTTTAGACCGAGCCTTTGCAGGTGATGTCCGCGCCCTCTGCTGGAACGCATTTAGGCAGGATCGGTTGCAGAGATCAATGGCGAATTTTACGCAAAATTAAGAAGCGGCCATTGACTCCGGCGGCTGTTTTAGGGCGCCGCCGCAAAGGCAAAAAAGAATCGCAGGAGAATCAAGGAGATTCCCGAAATCGACATTTTGGACACGCATTGAAAGAAAAAAAAATAAAATCCGCTTGACTCACAACTGAGTCGGCCAGAAGGCGCGAGAGTCGTCCAATCTGGAAACATCCTCTCGCAAGCATTTGATTTTCAACGATTTTTCGTGTCACCTAAACGACATGAAACAGCTGTCAAATTCCCCAATCCGCAGAACATAAACAGAATCGAAAAAGCCCGGCTTGGTTACCGGGCTAACTATAACAAAAGCTTTGTTAATGAAAGATTACGCGGTCGGGGCTGCCGACAGAGCCTTCACACGAGCGGCAAGGCGCGAAACCTTGCGGGATGCTGTGTTGGCGTGAAGGACGCCCTTGCCTGCAGCGCGCGCCAGTTCTGGCTGAGCTGCGAGGAAGGCTTCCTTTGCCTTTGCAGCGTCACCAGCTGCGAGTGCCTCTTCGACCTGGCGAACGAACGTACGAACGCGCGAGCGACGAGCCTTGTTGACGTCGGTACGGCGGGCGATCTTACGAGTCGCTTTTTTCGCCGAAGTTGTATTGGCCATGGATGCCTCTCTCAAGAATTCGAACAAACTCCATCATCACCGCGGGCCCTGCGGCCACAACATCCAGCAATGCGGGAGCAAAACGGAAAACCTGATAGGCTTCCCGAACCGTGGGCGGGCATATAACTCTAAAGCCGCGGCTCGTCAACGCGCATTTTACAGGATACGCAGGCTTTCTCCATCCGCGGCCCTCACCGGTGCCTGAACGCCGGTTTGCGCTTCTCGATGAAGGCGGCCATGCCTTCCTTCTGATCTTCCGTCGCGAAAAGGCTATGGAACAGACGGCGCTCGAAACGGAGGCCTTCTTCCTGCGTGGTTTCAAAGGCGCGATTGACCGCTTCCTTGGCCATCAGCACCGACGGCTGCGACAGCGAAGCAATCTTCGCGGCGGCTTCCATGGCCTCGTCCAGCAGCCGCTCGGGCGCAACCACACGCGAAACGAGGCCGGCGCGCTCCGCTTCCGCAGCGTCCATCATCCGTCCGGTCAGCACCATATCCATGGCCTTCGACTTGCCGACGGCCCGCGTCAGGCGCTGCGAGCCGCCCATGCCTGGGATGACGCCCAGCGTGATCTCGGGCTGACCGAACTTTGCGGTCTCGGCCGCTATGATGAAGTCGCACATCATTGCGAGCTCGCAGCCGCCACCGAGGGCAAAACCGCTGACGGCAGCGATCACCGGTTTGCGGGCCTTGGCGATCTCGTCCCAGCCGCTGATGAATTCGGCCTTGTACATATCGGCGAACTGCAGCGGCTGCATTTCCTTGATATCGGCGCCGGCGGCAAAAGCGCGCTCCGACCCGGTCAGAACGATCGCGCCGATCGTCTCATCGGCGTGGAAGTCCGCATAGGCCTGCTTCAGTTCCTTGAGCACCGTCGAGTTCAGTGCGTTCAGTGCCTGCGGGCGGTTCAGCGTAATCAGACCGACATTGCCTCTGGTTTCGACGATCAGCGTCTCGTAGGCCATGCTTCTCTCCCTATTTCTGGCAGACCGGGCAATAGAAGGTTGAACGACCCGCCTGCACGATGCGCGAAACCGTACCGCCGCAACCGGGTGTGCGGCAAGGGTGACCTTCACGGTCATAGACGGAGAAGGAATGCTGGAAATAACCAAGCGAGCCGTCCGTCTGGATATGATCCCGGAGCGACGAGCCGCCGGCCTTGATCGCATCGGCGATGACATCCCGGATCGACGCAACGAGAAGGTCCAGCGGCTCCTTCGGCCGTCCGGTTTTGGTCACCAGCGTTCCGGCAGCGCGCGTCGGCATCAGGTGCGCGCGCCAGAGCGCTTCGCTGACATAGATATTGCCGAGACCGGCGATGGTCTTCTGATCGAGCAGTGCGCCCTTCAGCGGCTGCGCCTTTCCTGCGAAACGCTCGGCCAGATAGGCGGCGCTCAGCTCGTTGCCGGTCGGCTCCGGCCCGAGACCGAAAAGGAAGGGATTATTCTGCAGTTCGGAGCGATCGGCGATGTCCATGAAGCCGAACCGCCGCGGATCGTTGTAAATGACGCGGCGAGGACCGTCCTTGCCTTCCAGATGGAAGATGGCGTGGTCATGCCTTTCATCCTTCGATCGCTCGTAATGAAAATCGCCGGGCGTCCCGCGGGCGGAACCGGCCTCGATGCGGAAGGAGCCGGACATGCCGAGATGGGAGATGATGGTCTTGCCGCTATCGAGATCGATCAGCAGATACTTGGCGCGCCGGCCGAGCCCGATGATGGTACGGCCCGAAACCTGACCTTCGAAATCCTCCGGAAAAGGAAAACGCAGGTCGCCGCGGCGTAGTTCCAGCTTCTTGATGTGCGCGCCTTCCATCGCGGCCGAAAGACCCCGCTTTACCGTTTCGACTTCTGGCAATTCCGGCATCTTAACCCATCTGTATCTAAACGTATTTCAACTGCGGACGTTGTGGGTTATAGCGCCAGTAGACCGCGGGGTATCGCCCTCGTCCACAGATAGCCTCTCGCACGGCCTTTCGCTATGGTGGCCGTACCGATTTCCAGTAACGGAGTAGTCCGATGTCAGAAAGCCGCACCTCCGCCGATGGCGGCATGGAAACATCCTACGGCTTCCGGCAAGTGCCGAGGGGCGAAAAGCAGGGCCTCGTCAACGAGGTGTTCCATAAGGTCGCCCGGCGTTACGACATCATGAACGATGTCATGTCGATGGGTATGCACCGCGCCTGGAAGGACGCGCTGGTGGCCGCCCTCAACCCGCGCAAGGAGCCTGGCTACAAGGTGCTGGATGTTGCAGGCGGCACCGGCGACATCGCTTTTCGCATCATCGAGGCCTCGAACCGAATGGCGCATGCGACCGTGCTGGACATCAATGGTTCAATGCTCGGCGTCGGCGCCGAACGGGCAGAAAAGAAGAAGCTTTCGGACAACCTTGCCTTTGTCGAGGCCAATGCGGAGGATCTGCCCTTCGAAGCCGGCAACTTCGATGCCTATACGATCGCCTTCGGCATCCGCAACGTACCCCGCATCGACGTGGCGCTTTCGGAGGCCTATCGCGTGCTGAAGCGTGGCGGCCGACTGCTCGTGCTGGAATTTTCCGAGGTCGAGATGCCGCTCCTGGACAAGCTGTATGATGCCTGGTCTTTCAACGCCATTCCGAAATTCGGCAGGGCGATAACCGGCGAAGCCGAGCCCTATGAATATCTGGTGGAATCGATCCGCAAGTTCCCGAACCAGGAAAATTTCGCCGAGATGATCCGCAGGGCGGGTTTTTCGCGTGTGACCTACACCAGCTACACTGGCGGCATCGCGGCCCTGCACTCGGGTTGGAAACTTTAATCTAGATGAGTGCTTTCGGAGCATATCTCAGGCTCGTTCGGGTCGGCTGGATCCTGGTGCGCGAGGGCGTCGTCGAGGCGTTGCCCTCCGGGGGACTGCCGCCTTCCGTCAGCCTTGCCAAATCTTTCGTCGGCATCTTTGCCCGCAGCCGGGCGAAATACAAAAAGCGCAGTGACCGGCTGGCGCGCGCCGTTGAACGGCTCGGACCTTCCTATGTGAAGATCGGTCAGTTTCTGGCGACGCGCCCGGACGTTGTCGGCGTCGAATTCGCCAACGACCTGTCCCAGCTCCAGGATCGCATGGCTTTTTTCCCCACCGCGGCGTCGAAGGCGAACATCGAGGGGTCGCTCGGGCGGCCGATCCAGGAGCTTTTCGCCAGCTTCGATGATCCGATCGCCGCTGCTTCGATTGCACAGGTGCACCCCGCCGAGGTCGATACGGCCGCAGGCCGCAAGAAGGTTGCCGTGAAGGTCGTGCGCCCCGGCGTGCGCCAGCGCTTCGCGCATGACATCGAGGCGATGTATCTCGTTGCTCACATGCAGGAACGTTTCATGGTTTCCAGCCGGCGCCTGAGGCCGGTAGAGGTCACAAAAACGCTCGAGCTGACCACGAAGGTGGAGATGGACCTTCGGCTGGAAGCCGCTGCCCTCTCCGAGATTGCCGAGAATACGGACCAGGATCCGGGATTCCGCGTCCCCAAGGTGGACTGGGAAAGGACCGGCCGCGACGTCATGACCATGGAATGGATCGACGGCGTGAAGATGTCCGACGTCGAGGGTTTGCAGGCGGCCGGCCACAACCTCAATACGCTTGCCGACACGCTGATCCAGTCCTTTCTGCGCCATACGCTGCGCGACGGCTTCTTCCATGCCGACATGCACCCCGGAAACCTCTTTGTCGATGTGCACGGCGATATCGTTGCCGTCGACATGGGTATCGTCGGACGGCTTGGGAAGAAAGAGCGTCGCTTCCTCGCCGAAATCCTCTATGGCTTCATCACCCGCGACTACGTGCGCGTTGCCGAAGTCCATTTCGAAGCAGGCTATGTGCCGGCCCATCACAATGTCGAAAGCTTCGCGCAGGCGATCCGGGCGATCGGGGAACCGATCCACGGCCAGCCGGCCGAGACGATCTCGATGGGCAAGCTGTTGACGCTCCTGTTCGAGGTGACGGAGCTTTTCGACATGCAGACCCGGCCCGAACTGGTCATGCTGCAGAAAACCATGGTGGTCGTCGAAGGTGTTTCGCGCATGCTGAACCCGCGCTTCAACATGTGGAAGGCGTCGGAGCCTGTTGTCGGAGACTGGATTCGCAACAATCTCGGCCCGAAGCGGGTCGTGACCGATCTCAAGGATGGGTTGAAGGCGGCGGTGAAGCTCGCCGAAGCCGTACCGGAAATCGCCGCGAAGACGGAAAAATTCCATCACCAGCTGCTGCATATGAGCGAGCATGGACTGCGCTTCGATCCGCAGACTGCGGAGGCGATCGGCAAATCCGAGGCGAGGCACAGCCGGTATGGCCGTCTCGCGCTTTGGATTATCGCATTGACGCTTATCTACATAGCCGTGATGCTGAGTTGAGCTGAAACACAAACAATCGCATGCTGTGTTCGGCATTTGGGATATCCCATGATGCGAGATGCTCGCTTAATCTCGCCGTCAAGGAGACCTGCAGATGAAGCACGAACGCCCCGGCATCGAACTTTCCGGCCAACCCCTCGGCTTCGCCGAGATGGTGAGGATAGGCTCCGGCAAGGTCGCCCTGTCGGTGACGGAGACGGGCATGGCGCGCGTGGAACTTGCGCGTTCGGTCGTGGAGGATGCGATCGGGGCCGGCATTCCGGTCTACGGTTCTACGACCGGCGTCGGAGCGATGAAGGATGTCGAGTGGTCGCCGGAAGACCTTGACGCTTTCAACCTCGGCCTCGTCCGCGCCCATCACTTCGGCACCGGCACGCCGTTTTCGACCGCTGTCGTGCGAAATGCCATGGCGATCCGCATCAATACCGCTCTGACGGGCCAGGTCGGGTGCACACCCGAACTCGTGGAAACCTATCTGCGGCTTCTCAGGGCAGATCTCATCCCGGTCGTCCGGCGCACCGGTTCGATCGGCTGTGCGGATATCGGCCTCATGGGGCAGATCGGTGCGGTTCTGACCGGCGTTGGCGAGGCGGTCTATCGCGGCAGGCGCATGCAGGCGATCGAGGCCTTCGAGGCAGCCGGCCTCGAGCCGGTCAGGATGGCACCGCGTGACAGCCTTGCTTCGCTCAGCATCAATGCCGTGAGTTTTGCGGCGGCAGCGGAGGCGACGCGCAATGCCGCAGCGTCGATTCGCGTGCTGCTAGCAACCGGGATGATGGCCGCCGGCGCGCTTGGCGCGTCTCGCGATCCGTGGCGGTCGGTGCGCCATGTCGGCACCCCTCGGGAAGCGTTGATCGGTGCATGGCTCTGCAATGCGTCAGATGCCTGGGAATGGCCGGTTGCGACCCACGTGCAGGACCCGCTCAGCCTTCGCATGATTGCGCAGGTCTTCGGTGCGGTGATCGAGAATCTGCTTACGACTGGCCACAAGATTCTCGCGGCTACAGGTCGCTCGGATGACAACCCCGTGGTTGTCGAGGGCCAGGTGATGACCTCCGGCGGTTCACTGCCTCTTGACGTGACGATCCTGCTGGAATCGGCCGCAATCTGCATGGCGCATGCTGCCCGCAATGCCTTCAACCGCTGCGTCCTTCTCGGTAACGGACAGAGGCGCGATCTGCCGGTCAATCTGGTGCCTAAAGGCCGGATCGCGACAGGCTTCGGGCCGATCATCAAGCTCGCCGGCGAAATCTTCTCGCGCGTCCTTTCCATGTCGAACCCCGTATCGGCCCAATCGCTCGTGGTTGCCGCGGGGCTCGAGGACGAGGCAGCTTTCCTGCCGCTGGTGATCGAGCGCTTCGAACGGCAGATGCGGGCGCTGAGGCGGCTTGCGGCGCTCGAAGCTCTGCTTGCCGCGCAGGCGGCCGACATTCTGGGCGACCAGCCGAAGGGCGTTTCGGGCATGATCTACGACGTTGTCCGCAGCCATGCCGATTTTTATACGGTTGACCGGCCGCTTTCGGCCGAGGTCGAGGCGATCGAGGAAGGTCTCGGAGCCGACGCCTTTGTTTCCAAGCTGATCGCTGAAGTGCCGATCGCCTCTTTCGACGACTTTTTCGCGCTGGGTTCGCGGGAGCGTATCGAGGAACGGCTTGCGGGTAATCCCGTATTATCTGACACCTGAAGCGACACGGAGGCATCCGCATGAGTGATTTCGATCTCGTTCTGCAGGGTACGGTCGTTCTGCCGGAGCGCATCCTCGAAGAGGGCTATGTCGCGGTCAGCGATGGTAAAATCGTCCAGGTCGGCGTCGGAGTGCCGCCTTCGGCCAAGGAGCGGCATCTTCTCGGCAAGGCGCTAATCCTTCCCGGCGCGATCGATGCGCAGGTGCATTCGCTGAGCCAGAAGGATCAGGAGGACTTCATCTGGTCGACGCGCTCGGCAGCGGCCGGCGGCGTCACGACAATCGTGGACATGCCCTATGACGAAGGCAATCTCGTCTGCTCGGCGGAAGCGGTAAAGAAGAAGATTGATCACGCGAGCCCGCAGGCGCGTGTCGATTTCGCGCTCTATGGCACGGTCAATCCGGAAGAGCGTGCTGCGCGCATCCCCGAAATGGTGCACGCCGGCGTCGCGGCCTTCAAGTTTTCGACTTTCGGCACGGATCCGAAGCGTTTCCCCCGCATTCCTCCTGCCTTGCTTGACGAGTGCTTTGCGGCGATCGCACCGACCGGGCTGACGGCTGGCGTCCACAATGAGGACGACGAAGCCGTGCGCGCCTACATCGAGCAGGTAAAGGCCTGCGGCATCACCGATTGGCGTGCCCATGGTCTCTCGCGCCCGCCGATTACCGAGCTGCTTGCCATGCATACGATCTTCGAAACAGGCGCCAACACCGGCTGCCCGGCCCATGTCGTGCATTGTTCGCTCGGCCGCGGCTACGATATCGCCCGCGCGTATCGCCGCGACGGTTTCGAGGCGACCGTCGAGTGCTGCATCCACTACCTGACGCTGGACGAGGAAAACGACGTGAAGCACCTCGGGGGCAAGGCCAAGATCAATCCACCGATCCGGCCGCGCGCCGAGGTGGAAACGCTGTGGCGGAAGGTCGCTGAAGGCAATGTCTGGCTGGTGTCGACCGACCATGTCAGCTGGTCCGAAAACCGCAAGACCGATCCGCACATGCTGGCCAATGCCTCCGGTGTACCGGGGCTCGAGGTCATGGTGCCACTCTTCGTCAAGGGAGCGCTCGAACGCGGCATTCCGCTTACCTGGGCTGCAAAGCTCATGGCGGAAAATCCGGCGAAGCATTTCCGCCTCGACCATATCAAGGGCGCGCTGACGCCGGGCAAGGATGCCGATATCACTGTGCTTGAGCCGCGCGAAAAGGTCTATGATGCCGCCGCGAGCGGCAACAATGTCGTCGGCTGGAGCCCGTACAATGGCATAGCCTTGCCATGGACCGTTTCAGCCGCGTATCTGCGCGGCAAACTGATAACCGATGGCGCGAAGGTGCTTGCCGAACCCGGCACTGGCAAATTCGTCCGTCCGCTGCCGCGCCAAATCATTGCCGGAGAAATCGCATGAGCCGTAACCTGCCCGTCAACGCTGACCGCATCGCGGAAGATATCGATGCACTGGCGAAGATCACCGAACCTGGGCATCCCTGGACGCGCCGGGCCTTCTCGCCGCTGTTTCTCGAAGGACGCGCCTATATCGAGGCGCGCATGAAGGCGGCCGGGCTGGAAACGCGGATCGATGCCGGCGGCAACCTCATCGGCCGTCGGGCAGGCAGCAAGCCGGGGCTCGGCACGATCATGGTCGGCTCGCATTCCGATACCGTGCCGGATGGCGGACGTTTCGATGGCATCGCCGGCGTGATCTCGGCTCTGGAGGTCGCGCGTGCCTTGAAGGATCAGGGGATCGCGCTGGAGCACGATCTGGAGATCGTCGATTTCCTTGCGGAAGAGGTCAGCATTTTCGGCGTTTCGTGCGTCGGCAGCCGCGGCATGACCGGGCAGCTTCCCGAGGCATGGCTTTCGCGCACCAGCGGCGAGCGCGACCTCGCTGAGGGGATTGCGCAAGTCGGCGGCCGTCCGGGGGTGCTGCTGCAACAGAATCGGCCCGATCTCGCCGGCTTCCTAGAACTGCATATCGAGCAAGGGCCGGTGCTTGAAAATGAGAGGAAGGATATCGGCATCGTGACGGCGATCGCAGGTATCACCCGGATCGAAATTACGGTCGAAGGCCGGGCGGACCACGCCGGTACGACCCCGATGGACGGCCGCGCGGATGCGCTGGTGGCAGCCTCGCAACTCGTGCTCGATATCCGCGGTGCCGCAGCCGAGCGGGCGAAGACACCGGGCCATTTTGCGGCAACCGTCGGCGAATTCCGGATCGAGCCGAATGCGGCCAATGTCGTTCCGTCCAAGGTTGTCATGCTGATCGACGGCCGTGCGGAAATCCGCAGCGACATGGAAGCCTTCTGCGAATGGCTGGATGCGCATGTCGTCCAGCTGGCCGCTGCCCAAGGGGTGACGATCAACTCCCCAAAACGCGTGTCCGACAATTATCCGACGCCCGGCGATGCCGGTCTGCTGGAGACGCTGGAGCGGGCCTGCGATACCGTCGGCGCCAAGCACCGGCGCATGGCCTCCGGCGCGGGACACGATACGGCCTGGATCGCCAAGGTGGCACCAGCCGCCATGATTTTCGTTCCATGCAAGGAAGGCCGCAGCCATTCGGCGGACGAATGGGCCGAGAATGATGATATCGCCCTCGGCGCTGCCGTGCTTTTCGAAGCCGTGCGGGAGATGGACAGGACGCTGAATAAGGAGAAGGCTTGATGGGGCGCATACTCGTTGAGAAAGACGTCGAAGCGGCCGTCAAGGGCGGCTCCGTCTATGCGGCGGGCGGCGGCGGGTGGGCCGATCATGGGCGTATGCTCGGCTATGCGGCGGTCAATGTCGGCAAGCCGGAGCTTGTTTCGATCGACGAACTGAAGGATGAAGACTGGATTGCGACAGCGGCGGCGATCGGCGCGCCGGCCTCCACCACGCCCTGGGAAATGCAGGGCATCGACTATGTGAAGGCCGTGCAGCTTCTGCAGGACGAGCTTGGCGAAAAGCTTTCCGGGCTGATCGTTGGACAGAACGGCAGATCCTCGACGCTGAACGGCTGGCTGCCCTCGGCAATCCTCGGCACCAAGGTCGTGGACGCGGTCGGCGATATCCGTGCGCATCCGACCGGCGACATGGGCTCGATCGGCATGGCCGGTTCGCCGGAGCAGATGATCCAGACGGCAGTAGGCGGCAACCGCTCCGAAAACCGCTACATCGAGCTGGTCGTGAAAGGCGCGACCGCGAGGATCTCCCCGATCCTGCGCGCTGCCGCCGACCAATCGGGCGGCTTCATCGCCAGCTGCCGCAATCCGCTGCGAGCCTCCTATGTGCGCAAGAACGCGGCGCTTGGCGGCATCTCGATGGCGCTATCCCTCGGCGAGGCAATTATTGCGGCCGAGAAGAAGGGCGGACCGGCCGTGATCGACGCTATCTGCAAGACGACCGGCGGCCATATCCTCGCTGAAGGCACGATCACCAAGAAGGACGTGGTCTACACCAAGGAAGCCTTCGATATCGGCGCGATCGTCGTCGGTTCCGGCGCAAAGGCCGTGACCATGCATGTGATGAATGAATACATGGCCGTCGACGACGCCGATGGTAAGCGCGTGGCTACATTTCCCTCGGTTATCACGACGCTATCGCCGGAGGGCGAACCGCTCAGCGTCGGCCAGCTCAAGGAGGGCATGCCGGTCTTCATCCTGCATGTGCCGAAGGAAATCATCCCGCTTTCCGCAAGCGTGCTCGATCCGACCGTCTATCCGCCCGTCGAAAGGGCGATGGGCATCGAGATCATGCGCTACGCCCTGGAGACGAAGGTCTGATGCCATGGCGCGCGATACCGGGCTTGAGGGACTGCTGAAAGAGGAGCTCGGCGATATGCCGGGCCTCAGCGAAAAGACCATGTTCGGCGGCTGGGCCCTGATGCTGAATGGCAACCTCCTTTGTGGTGCGCGAGAGGACGGGATGCTGGTTCGGCTCGGCAAAGGCAATGACGGTTGGGCGCTGAATTTACCAGGCGTCGTCCAGATGCTGTCGGGCGAACGGGCGATGCAGGGCTGGGTACGCGCCGATGCGCGAGCCTATGGCGACGACGCGCTGCGCCGGCGACTGCTCGATGCAGCGGTCGCCTATGTGACCTCGCTGCCGTCAAAATAACAGAACGGGACCTTGAGGAAGGACATTCCATGCCGAAGGCCAATCCACGCCATCCGAAATTTCCGATTCCCGGCGGGCCGGAGCTGCGGGCCAAAGGCTGGCGACAGGAAGCGCTGCTGCGCCTTCTCGAAAACGTGCTTTCCGTTGGCGAGGACCCGGATAATCTCGTCGTCTATGCGGCGCTCGGCAAGGCGGCCCGCAACTGGGCGTCCCACAAGGGTATCGTCAAAGCACTGACCGAGATGGATGAGGATCAGACGCTGCTGATCCAGTCCGGAAAGCCGATCGGTCTCGTGAAAACCCACGCCAAGGCACCACTCGTCATCATGGCGAATTGCAACATTGTCGGCCAATGGGCGAAAGCCGAGGTGTTCTACGAGCTGCAGCGCAAGGGACTGATTTGCTGGGGCGGACTGACGGCCGGCGCCTGGCAGTATATCGGCAGCCAGGGCGTGATTCAGGGCACCTACGAAATCTTCATGCGCATCGCCGAGAAGCGCTTCGGCGGCGATCTCTTCGGCCGCTTCGTGCTGACCGCGGGGCTCGGCGGCATGGGCGGTTCGCAGCCGCTCGCCGGCCGCATGGCGGGCGCTGCCATCCTCTGCGTCGATATCGATCCCGAGCGGGCGAGGAAGCGCCAGGAGATCGGTTACCTGCAGGAGATCGCAGCGGACCTCGATACGGCGCTGCAGATGATCGACACGGCCGTGAAGGAGAAGCGCACGCTTTCCGTCGGCCTCGTCGGCAATGCCGCGGAGATCTATCCGGAAATCGCCCGGCGCGGCATCGTGCCGGATATCGTCACCGACCAGACCTCGGCGCACGATCTCGTCTATGGTTATGTGCCGAAGGGTATGAGCCTGGAGCAGGTGCGCGAACTGCGCGACGACGGCCAGGGCCAGCTGATGGCCGCAAGCCGCGCGTCGATCGTCCAGCATGTGACGGCGATGCTCGAATTCCAGAAGAAAGGCTCCGAAGTCTTCGACAACGGCAACCTCATCCGCACGCAGGCGAAGGAAGGCGGCGTAGCGAATGCCTTCGACATTCCGATCTTCACCGAAGCCTATCTGCGGCCGCTTTTCGCCCGCGCGATCGGCCCGTTTCGCTGGATGGCGCTCTCCGGCGAAGAGAGCGACATCGCGCGGATCGATGATCTGCTTTTGGAGATGTTCCCCGACAACAAGATCATCACCAACTGGATCCGACTTGCCCGTGAACATATCCCCTTTGAAGGTCTGCCGGCGCGCATCGCCTGGCTCGGCCACGGCGAACGAACGGCGCTTGCGCGACGGGTGAATGGGCTGGTTGCCAGCGGCGAACTCAAGGGTCCCGTCGCCTTCTCGCGCGATCATCTCGATGCCGGCGCCATGGCGCATCCGAACATCATGACCGAGCGCATGAAGGACGGCTCCGATGCGATCGCCGACTGGCCGCTGATCGACGCCATGATGCTCTGCTCCTCGATGGCCGATCTCGTCGTCGTTCATTCCGGCGGCGGCGGCTATGCCGGTTACATGACCAGCTGCGGCGTGACAGTGGTCGCCGACGGCACGGACGCGGCCGACGAACGGCTCGACCATGCGCTCACCAACGACACGGCGCTCGGCGTCATGCGCTATGCCGACGCCGGATACGAGGAAGCGCTGGACGAGGTGCAGAAGAAGAATGTGCCGTATATCAGGCTTGGTTGAAGCTAAAGCGGGAATGGTATATATCATTGCCATATCTCATTAGGAGACGTGGCAATGAACACGGCAAGGATATTCTGGTCGGGCCGCTCGCAGGCCGTACGTTTGCCGAAGGAATTCCGCTTCGAAGGCGATACCGTTGCCATCCGCCGCCAGGGCAAGGCCATCATCCTCGAACCCGTTTCAGACGATTGGGATTGGCTGGCCGCTGTGACGGGGGAGGTCGATAGCGATTTCGCAGATGCGGCCAATGAGCAGCCAGCCGGCGAAGATAAGCCCGAGCTCGATTTCTTCAAATGAAATACCTGCTCGACGCCAATGCGGTCATTGCCCTGATGAAGGGCAATGACGCCTTCCTGGCAACGCTACGCAAGCATAGCCCACAGGACTTCGCTATATCGGCAATCGTAGCGCACGAGCTGTTCCACGGTGCCTACAAGAGCCTGCGGACAAGCGAAAATCT
>NZ_JBNDHS010000121.1:0-15965 GCF_056755095.1 Rhizobium sp. SVR5-9E
GCAGATGACAATCAGGGCATTGATCAGAAACGTCGAAAGAGCGAGCCATTGCGAACCAACCTCGGGCCAGAACGCATTGTCCGGCTCAACAAAGAATAGCTGCACGAGAAAGGCGGATAGCACCGCCGCAAGAAGGCCCGGCCCGGCGCCGCCGAGGAAGCTCGCAAAAACAATCGCGGGAAAGAAACCCAGGAAGGGAAAACCGCTCAACACGTCGCCTGCGGCGAGCCGCAGAAAAAACGTTACAGCAACCAAGGCAACTGCCAGCGGATAGGTCATCCGGGGCTTTTGACGCAGCCAATCGGTCGCGCTCAACAAATCCATATAAAAGAGCCTTCCCTCACCCCTACGCCCGAGGCGTCCTTTCCGATTTTGCATATCGGATTCGAGGCGGCAATACGGGTTTTCTTCATCATTACGAATTCCATCTTGACGACACCCGCTCGCCCGGCAGAATATCGGTTCGACCACCTGGAGGAACACGGGTGCTGAGGGTCATCAAGGACATATTCATCGTCGAGGACGATGCGCTGATCGCGATGCTTCTCGAAGATATGCTCGGCGATATCGGATATCGCGTATCGGCAACCGCGGGCGATCTCGACCAGGCGCTGGCGAAAGCCGAGACCACAGAATTCGACGCAGCTATTCTCGACCTGTCGCTTGCGGGGCGGAGTTCGCTTCCGGTCGCAAAGCGGCTTGATCTCAGGGGAAAGCCCTATGTGTTTGCGACTGGCTATGGGGAACCGCCCGAAGGCATCGACGAGCGGACGCGCCCCATCGTTAAGAAGCCCTTTCAACTGTCTGATCTGCAGCAGGCACTGAGGAGCCTCGCCGGCGCTTGACGCCTGCAAGGCGTTCGCGAGCTTCCGCTACACGCGAGGCGATGACATGCCAAACGATCCAACGCGATCTCATCTGGCGGCGATGAAAGGAGACGGCTTCTACAACCGTCATTCCGCGATGCAGGCGACTGGCATTGCCGCACTTCTTTCATTATGGGAAACCGCGTGCCGGACGGTAACCGTTGGCGAAGGTCCCTTGACCATCGTTGATTATGGTTCCTCGCAAGGCCGCAATTCGATGGCCCCCATGCGCGTTGCGATTAAGGCGCTGCGGTTCCGATCCGGCCCATCCGTGCCAATCGAAATCGTCCATACGGACCTTCCATCGAATGATTTTTCGGCCCTGTTCGAAGCGCTTGTGTCAGAGCCGGGCAGCTACATGAACGACGCTTCCGATGTCTTTCCTTCCGCGATCGGCAGGTCGTATTTCGAGCAATTGCTCCCGCCTCAGCGCGTGCATCTTGGCTGGACAACCTGGGCATTGCAGTGGATGAGTGCCACCACGATAGAAGCGCCTGACCATATTCTCGCTGGAATGAGTGCCACGCCGACTGTGGTCTCTGCAGTGAAAAAGCAACAGGCGAGAGATTGGGAACGCTTCCTGACGCTGCGGTCGCGGGAAATGCGGCCCGGCGCTAAACTCTTAGCGGGGTTTACGGCCCGCACGGCGACCGTCACCGGCTGGGAATGGCTGCTCGGCGAGCTGTGGTCGGCTGTATGCGACATGAGGACGGATGGCCGACTTTCGGAACGAGAGCAGAATCATCTCACGATACCGATTGGTCTTCGAACATTGGAAGAGATTCAACAGCCATTTATACAAGCTGAAAATTTCGCTGACCTTGAACTCGAGCATCTTGATCTCGTCAAACTCACCGATCCTTGCTGGGAGCAATTCGAAAGAAGTGGTGATGTATTGGCCTTCGCCAAGCATCACGCAGACATGACGCAAGCTTGGTGCGGGCCGATGATCGCCAGCTTGATTGAGCCGTCTCGCGAACCAGCCGCCTTGGTGACTGAGCTGTTTACCCGCTTTGAGCGTCGACTGTCTGATTGTCCCACACCCCATGAACTCTACATGGCCGCCGTCGTGTTGTCCAAACGAGCATAGCCGGATTCGCTCGGGCTTTGTCGCCTACCGTACCTGATCGAGAAGGCGCTTACATTCCAGGAGATCGTAAAGCGCCTCCTGAAGCAGCGCTCTATCCTCCTTGCCGACGCTCGACTTGCCGATCGAGACTTCGGCTTGATCATCGTCGCCGCTGACGAAGTTGAAGAAACGGCGCGTAATCGGTGCCTTTGCGCGCCCGACCAGCTGATCCTCATCTGCAACGCTGACGCGCGGCTCGCTCGAACCGCCATCCTTGGGGCCTGTCGCCAGCGCCTCGACGCTGGCGAGATCGCCTTGCGCAACAGCCACCACGAACTTGTTGCCGTTGGTCTTCAAGAGCTTCTGAACGCCCTTGATCGTGTAGCCGTGGTCATAAAGAAGATGCCGTATTCCCTTCAGAAGATCGACATCTTCCGGCCGGTAATAGCGGCGTCCGCCGCCTCGTTTCATCGGTTTTATCTGGGGAAAGCGGGTTTCCCAGAAACGGAGAACATGCTGCGGAAGATCAAGGTCGTCCGCAACCTCGCTGATTGTTCGGAAAGCATCGGGGCTCTTGTCCAACGTCGTACTCCCTACACCATCTAGCGTGGCGGTCGAAACCGCGACTCATCATATTTCAACGGTTTGAGGCGTCGAATTCAAGTCACGTCTTCGCGCAGCCCACAGATCGGAAGGCGAAACCGAAGAAAAAGATAGGGAGATATCAATCAGAGATAAGGAGGGCCAGCTCTTCGTCGGCGGCCTTACATGGCCGGATTGGCAGGCTTCAGCTTGATCTTCCGCATCGCGTGCGCCTTGAGAATGCGCGTTTTGAGGACATTCGAGGCCTTGAAGGTCATTACGCGGCGCGGCGAAATCGGAACCTCTTCGCCGGTCTTGGGATTTCGGCCGATGCGCTCGTTCTTGTCGCGGACCTGAAAGGTAGCGAACGAGGAAAGCTTGACGGTCTCGCCACGTACGATGGCGTTGCAGATTTCATCGAGCACGGTCTCTACGAGTTCAGCCGACTCGGTACGGGAGAGACCGACCTTCCGGAATACCGATTCCGCCAGGTCTGCTCGCGTCACTGTCTTTCCGGTCATGGTTTCCCCGCCACATTCTACAAATCTTTTATGAAAGTGAGCAAAGACTATTGTTCTTGCGTGTTACGGTCAAGCTCTTGTTCGTCGCCACTTTTTCGGATTTGTTACCGCTACCAGCGTAGGAGCATTGCCCCCCAGGTGAAGCCACCGCCCATCGCCTCCAGCATCACGAGGTCGCCTTTTTTGATGCGCCCGTCGCCCGCCGCAGTGGCAAGCGCAAGCGGAATGGAAGCGGCGGACGTATTGCCATGCAGATCGACCGTCACGACCACCTTTTCGGGTGCGATGCTCAGCTTTTTGGCGGAGCCATCGATGATGCGGCGGTTCGCCTGATGAGGTACGAGCCAGTCCAGATCATCGGCCGTCGTGCCCGTTGAATCGAAGGCAGCCTGAATCACATCGGTGATCATGCCCACGGCATATTTGAAGACTTCGCGGCCTTCCATGCGCAGCTTGCCGACGGTGCCGGTGCTGGATGGACCGCCATCGACGTAAAGCTTTTCCTTATGGGATCCATCGGAACGAAGGTGCGCCGTCAGGACACCACGATCGGAAGTGCTGCCCTGCCCTTCAGCGGCTTCGAGCACGATCGCGCCGGCGCCGTCGCCGAAGAGAACGCAGGTGGTGCGGTCGTTCCAGTCAAGGATGCGCGAGAAGGTCTCGGCGCCGATGACCAGGGCGCGTTTAGCGAGGCCACCACGGATATAAGCATCGGCCGTCGTCACCGCATAGACGAAGCCGGTGCAGACCGCCTGAACGTCGAATGCGAAGCCGTGGTGCATGCCGAGACGGTTCTGGATGTTGACCGCCGTCGCCGGAAAGGTGTTGTCGGGCGTCGAGGTCGCACAGATGATGAGATCGATGTCAGCGGGCGTCAGGCCTGCATTGTCGAGTGCCGCGCGGGCGGCCTGCTCACCCAGCGAGGAGGTGGTTTCGCCCTCGCCGGCGATATATCTCTGGCGGATGCCCGTCCGCTGGACGATCCATTCGTCCGAAGTGTCAACGACATCTTCCATCTCGCGATTGGTCATAACGCGCTTCGGAAGTGCGGCTCCGAACCCGCGAACCACTGAACGGATCATTCTGCTTAAGTCCTATCGTTCATGCCGCTTCCGGCCCCTTCGGGGGCAAAGGCTTGGCATGATACCTCTTGAGATCGTTTTCTATTTTCTGATTGAGGCCATTCTTGGCCATGTCATAGCCGACTTCGATGGCAGCAGCGATACCATCGGCATTGGCGCCACCATGGCTCTTGATGACGATACCGTTGAGGCCAAGGAATACGCCGCCATTGACCTTGCTGGGGTCCATCTTTTCGCGAAGCATGTCGAAAGCAGCCTTGGCGAAGAGATAGCCGATCTTGGCAAGCAGCGTGCGCGTCATCGCCGCGCGCAGATATTCGCCGATCTGCTTTGCCGTACCTTCAGCCGCCTTCAAGGCGATATTGCCTGAAAAGCCCTCCGTGACGACGACATCGACGGTACCTTTGCCGATGTCATTGCCTTCGACGAAACCGGAATATTCGAGCGAATCGATGTTGGCCTCGCGAAGCAGCCGGCCCGCCTCCCTGACCTCTTCCTGGCCCTTCATTTCTTCGACGCCGACATTGAGCAGGCCGATCGTCGGGCGTTCGAGCTCGAACAGGGCGCGGGCCATGGCGCCGCCCATCAAGGCGAAATCCATGAGCTGCTGAGAATCGGCGCCGATCGTGGCGCCGACATCTAGAACGATGCTTTCCCCCCGCAGTGTCGGCCAGATCGCCGCAATCGCAGGACGCTCGATATTGGCCATCGTGCGCAGACAGAACTTCGCCATCGCCATGAGCGCTCCGGTGTTGCCCGCCGAAACGGCTACATCGGCCTCGCCCGTCTTAACGGCTTCGATGGTACGCCACATCGTGGAAATATAGCGGCCGCGGCGCAGCGCCTGGCTCGGCTTCTCGTCCATGCGGACGGCGAGCTCGCAATCGTGAAAAACGGAGTGTTCGCGGACTTTCGGAAACTTGGCAAGAACCGGATCACACTGCTCTTTCAGTCCGTAGAAGACGAATGAGATATCCGGATGCCTTTCCAGCGCCTTAGCGGCACCTGGGATGACAACCTCGGGACCGAAGTCGCCACCCATGAGGTCGAGAGATATTCTGATCACGCGTCCCTGATCCTTGATTCTTCCGCGCGGGGCGAAAATTTCGGCCAAAATACCGGTTTTCCTGTCGCTTACAACTGAATTGTATCAAATACCCAACGGGTCTTCAGTCCTTCTTCCAGTCCTTGAGCGCTGCAAAGGCGGAGGGCTTTTTGTCGTTTTCGCCGGTATCCTCGATATGATCGGCGAACTCAATACCCTCTTTGCGTGGATAGGAATCAATCGCGAGCGCGGCGAACTCCGTGACCACTTCGCCTGCGTCGATCGTATCACCAGTGAAGGTTTCGGGCAGATCCGGCCCGTCGGGATCAAGAACCATTTCGCCAGCGTCGTTGGCCGGGTGCCGGGCAAGTTTCGACGTCTCAGGCACGAAGATCTGTTCGAACTGCTCGTCGATCGAGGACGGCACGGGGTCGAGGGTGACGACGCACGCTTGAACGATCTTTGCCTGCACCCTGCCCTTGACGCGGATGCCGTCTTTTTTCCAGCGATTGATCTGGAGGTCGGCACGCAAATCATCGACGGAAAGAACGTCCCAGGCCTTCGCAAGCGCCTTCAACTCCTTCTGGTCCGCCTCGACGTGCACCTCGACGGGATTTGCGGAGATATGGCCGACCTTGACGAGGTAGGAAAACGGAATGTCGTCGTTGCGCTGTCTCATAGCTTCCTCCTTACGCTGCCTGCGGCAGCGTCGCCGAGCCCGTCGAGATCCGGTCCTCCGACTGAGCCGACAGATCAGCTTCGGCATCGAACATCCAGCTGGCAAGCGCCGTCATATCCTGCATGTTGGCTGCTGCCTCTGGGTGGATGTTGCGCTGGAGAGCCAGCGCAAGCGCCGCACGATCGCCGGCATCCAATGCCGCCGAGTAGGATTCAAGCCGGCCGTAGAACATGCCGGCAAGCTTCTTCATCCGCTTCGGCACGCCCACGTCACCGATGCCAAGTTCGCGGATCGAATGGTCGATATCCTGAAAGAAGGCGTCCACGATCTCCTGCGCGATCTCCTGGCCGCTGGTTCCGGAGGAACGCGTTCGCCGGAAAAAAAGGATCATCACCAGAGATAGCATCTCGAAACGACCCATCACGGTGTCTGGAACATTCATGCCCTCATAGAATTGCGGCATGCGCGCTGCTGCGGTCAGTGTCGAATACTGCCGATCGACAATTGCCTGATTGCTGTTCTTCTTACGAAAAAGCCCGAAGATCATAGTTTCTTCCGGAAAAGCCTTATTCTTCACGCGCCGTAGCGCGGGCCGTGTTGCATGATTTCGAAAGCTGGTTTACCGAAGCAAGCGCGAATTGCAATGCCGAAGGTGACCACTTTCGGAACAGTGTCCTTGTAGGTTGGATCCTGGGGAATGGGAAAATTCGACCCCGGAAAGGCCACAAAGATTTTGCATCAGCGGTGATTGCAGGGCTCGAAGCTGCCTATCGATACTTAAAGGGAGTAAATGTCGTTGAAGAGACGGTATTTCAAGTATGACATGAAATTCTTCAGCAGCGCAGCCATTGCCATCATCATTTCCGCAGCAGGTCTTACCAGCTGCGAGAGCACCGGCACCGTCCTCAACGGCGGCTATGTCGTCGACCAGGAGTCCCTCAATCTCGTTCCCGAAGGTTCGAGCCGCGAACAGGTGCTCCTGTCGCTTGGCACGCCTTCGACCACGGCAACGTTCGACAGCGAAGTCTTCTATTATATTTCACAGAAGCGCACCCGTTCCGTCGCCTTCCAAAAGTTGAAGGTCGTGGATCAGAGCGTGCTTGCGATTTATTTCGACAAGGACGGCGTCGTGACACGGCGGGCGAACTACACCCTTCAGGACGGCAAGGTATTCGATACGATTTCGCGCGTGACCCCGACCGGCGGCCGTGAGCTGAGCTTCCTTCAGCAGGTTCTGGCCGGCGGCGCCGGCAGCGCAGCCAAGAGCCTGTTCGGAACGCCCTCCGGCAATCCGGCGAACCCAGCAAGTATCCAGTAGGATCGAAACCCAAAAAGAAACCCGCCGGATCGCTCCGGCGGGTTTTTTTATTGTACCTTTCTGTTCGATCAGGCCAGCACGGCCAGCAGCAGCAAGGCGACGATATTGGTGATCTTGATCGCCGGATTGACGGCTGGCCCGGCGGTGTCCTTGTAAGGATCGCCGACCGTATCGCCGGTGACGGACGCCTTGTGCGCATCCGAACCCTTCATATGGCGAACACCGTTCTTATCGACGAAGCCATCCTCGAAGGACTTCTTTGCGTTGTCCCATGCGCCGCCGCCCGAGGTCATCGAAATGGCGACGAAGAGGCCGTTGATGATCACCCCGAGCAGCGATGCGCCGAGCGCCGCAAACGCCGAGGCCTTGGAGCCGGAGATCAGCAGGACGCCGAAATAGACAACGATCGGAGCCAGAACCGGCAGCAGCGAGGGGATGATCATCTCGCGAATCGCGGCCTTTGTCAGCAGATCCACCGCCTTGCCGTAGTCCGGCTTTTCGGTGCCCTGCATGATGCCCGGCTTCGTCTTGAACTGAAGACGCACTTCCTCGACGATCGCGCCGGCGGCGCGGCCGACCGCCGTCATCGCGATGCCACCGAAAAGGTAGGGAATGAGGCCACCGAAGAGGAGACCCGCCACGACATAGGGATTCGACAGTTCAAAGGAGATCGTGCCGATATTCGCGAAGTATGGATATTGGTCGCCGTGCTGGGCGAAATACTGCAGGTCGTTCGCATAAGCTGCAAAAAGCACCAGCGCGCCGAGACCGGCAGAGCCGATCGCATAGCCTTTGGTCACGGCCTTCGTGGTGTTACCGACGGCGTCCAGCGCGTCCGTCGACTTGCGGACCTCCGGCGGCAGGTGGGACATTTCGGCGATGCCGCCGGCATTGTCGGTCACCGGGCCGAAGGCATCGAGCGCCACGATCATGCCGGCAAGTCCGAGCATGGCAGTGACAGCGATGCCGGTCCCGAAGAGGCCGCCCAGCTGGTAGGTGGCGATAATGCCGCCGACGATGACGATTGCGGGCAGCGCTGTCGATTCCAGGGAGACAGCGAGGCCCTGAATGACATTGGTTCCGTGTCCGGTCACCGAGGCCTGCGCGATGGAATTGACCGGGCGCTTGTTGGTGCCGGTGTAATATTCGGTGATGACGACGATAAGTGCCGTCACCACGAGGCCGACCAAACCGCAGACGAAGAGGTTCGTGCCCGTGACTTCGGCACCGCCGACCTGCCCGAGCGAACCCCATCCCACCGTCAGGGACGTTGCCAAACCAAGCCCAATGATCGACAGCAGGCCGGTGACCACCAGGCCCTTGTAAAGGGCGCCCATGATCGAGCCGTTGCTGCCGAGCTTGACGAAGAAGGTGCCTATGATCGAGGTGATGATGCAAGCGCCGCAGATCGCCAGTGGGTAGATCATCGCCGACTGCAGGATCGGTGCGCCGGCAAAGAAGATCGAGGCGAGAACCATGGTCGCGACGACCGAGACGGCGTAGGTCTCGAAAAGGTCGGCTGCCATGCCCGCGCAGTCGCCGACGTTGTCGCCGACGTTATCTGCGATCGTTGCCGGATTGCGCGGATCGTCCTCGGGAATACCAGCCTCTACCTTGCCGACCAGGTCGCCGCCGACATCCGCACCCTTGGTGAAGATCCCGCCGCCAAGGCGGGCGAAGATCGAGATCAGCGACGCGCCGAAGCCGAGCGCGACGAGAGCGTCGATGACTTCGCGAGAACCGCTTTCGTGGCCGAGCAGGACGGTCAGGATGAAATAGTAGATCGATACGCCGAGCAGCGCCAAGCCGGCAACGAGCATGCCGGTGATCGCTCCCGATTTGAAGGCGATGTCGAGGCCAGCGGAAAGGCTATGCGAGGCGGCCTGCGCCGTGCGCACGTTGGCCCGGACGGATACGTGCATGCCGATAAAGCCGGCAGCACCAGAAAGAACGGCGCCGATCAGAAATCCGATGGCCGCCGTGCCGGAAAGAAGCAGCCAAGCTGCAATGAAAACAACGATACCGACGATCGCAATCGCCTTGTACTGGCGCATCAGATAAGCCTGCGCGCCCTCGCGGATATAGCCCGCGATTTCCTGCATGCGGCTGTTCCCCTGATCGGCGGCCAGCACCGACCGGGTTGCCCAGATGGCATAGGCCACCGAGAGCAGACCGCATATTATTACACTTATAAGAATGGTCATTCGCTCCTCCTCCCAATGCGCCGAAAACTCCTCCGCTCGGCGCGAGCGCAGCCGAATCGTCTTCTCTCCACTAAAACGGTCTAGCTTTGCGTCCGGAGATTGCGTGGCAGAAAACAGGACGTCAAGACCGCCAAGGGCGAAAACCCTTGCAGTGCAGCAGAAACAGGGAAATGGTGCGCTAGTGGACGGAAGGCTACTTCTTCGCCTCGCCGCGCACCTGCTTGGCGATGCGGTCGAGCACGGCGTTGACGAGCTTCGGCTCGTCGTCTTCGAAGAAGGCCCGGGCGATCTCGACATATTCCGTGACGATCACAGCCACCGGCACGTCCTTGCGGTCGAGAAGTTCGAAGACCCCGGCGCGCAGGATGGCGCGCACGGTGCTGTCCAGGCGCGAAAGCGCCCAGTCGTCCTGGAGAGCGGAGGCAATCAGCGGATCAAGGCGCAGTTGCTCGCGCACGACGCCGGAGACGATGGAGCGGAACCAGGCGGGATCGGCCTTGAGATAGGTTTCGCCGTCAATTTCCTGGCCGAGGCGATGCGCCTCGTATTCGGCGACAATCTCCAGAACACCGGCTCCGCCGACATCCATCTGATAGAGCGCCTGAACGGCAGCCAGCCGCGCAGCCCCGCGCTGGTTCGCCGTCTTCACCTGACGCTCCGGGTTTTCATTGCTCATTCGTATGCACCCAATTTCTTCTTCAGCTCGATCATCGTGAGAGCTGCACGAGCGGCAAATCCGCCCTTGTCCTTGTCCGAGCGGCGGGCGCGCACCCAGGCCTGCTCATCGTTTTCGACCGTCAGGATACCGTTGCCGATAGCCAGCGACTCGCTGACAGCGAGATCCATCAGTGCGCGGGAGGATTCGTTCGAAACGATCTCGAAATGATAGGTCTCGCCGCGGATGACCGTACCAAGCGCGACATAGCCATCATAGTGCGTGCCGCCATTATCCGCGCCATCGAGCGCAATGGCGATCGCCGCCGGAATTTCCAGGGCACCCGGAACGGTCACGACCTCGTAGGTCGCGCCAGCCTCTTTCAAAGCGAAGGTGGCACCGTCCAGAAGTGCATCTGCCATGTCGTCGTAGAAGCGGGCTTCGACGATCAAAATATGGGGAGCGTTGTCTCGCGCCATGCATCACCTTCGGTTTTTGAGGACTTTGCCACTCGGCAGGCCGCGGTCAAAACACGCCTGCCGACGAATGGCAAGTAAATTCGGATCATGGCTGAAATGCAAATACGGAAATCGCTGCAACAGGATAGCAGATGTGCAGGATCACCCCTCGCGGCGAGCCCTGCCGAACGCCTTGAAAAGGGCAAATCAAGGGCAGCTAAAATGAATAATTTGTAATTATATTTCAGCACGTTAGCCCATTGATTTCGCACGTCAGCTGACCCAATTCAAAATGCGTAACGCAGACGATCCCTGCATGACAGGCGACCGCCGCAGCTGATGAAAGGATACATCATGAACCGCGTTGCTAAAATCATCATCGCATCCGCCCTCTCCTCCCTCGCGCTTGCCGGCGTCAGCCGTGCTGAAAGCCTTGGCATGAACACCACAGGCGGCATCGACCAAACGCTGCGCAATTTCCACGGCACGGACTTCAACGTCCAGCAGTTCTACGCCTGGAACGGTGAGAACCCCGACGTAGAAGGTCCGCGCTCTGCTCCGCAGCGCTCGGCATACGATGTTCGCCGACTCCAGGCCTCGATCCATGCCAACCGAATGCTGACCCGTGAGCTCGCAAGTAAAGGGGTGAACGTCCATGATGTCGTCAACGCCGAACAGGCGGCGGACGGCAGCATCACCTTCTATACCAGCTGATCGGAAAGAGGCGGCGCAGTTCGCCGCGCCGCCTCTTTCAACAATTCTTCCGAAGCCTATTGAATTTCAGCTCGGATTGGTGGTCTCCTGACCCTCGTAAAGGGGAGAAGACATGCCGCGGGACATCAAACCGGTTCTCAATGTTGCCGATCTGACACTCGAGCGCTGGACACAGGGCGCCCTCTATGAGAGCGCCGATGCTTCGTTCGGCCGTCTGCTCGGCCTCTCCAATCTCGGAATCAGCTACAACGAAGTGCCGCCCGGCAAATCGAGCTGTCCGTTCCACAATCACCATGTCGAGGATGAATTGTTCTTCGTGATTGAGGGAACAGGCGAATATCGCTTCGGCAGCGAACGTTATCCAATCAAGAAGGGCGACACGCTCGGCGCACCGGCTGGGGGCAAGGAAACGGCACATCAAATCCTTAACACCGGCACGACGACGCTGATCTATCTCGGCATTTCGACGACGGCGAAGACGGAGGTCGTCGAATACCCCGACTCCGGGAAATTTCTTGCCAAAACAAATCACGAGGAAGCGCAGTCCGGCCGCTTCCGCTTCATCGGGCGCGCGGAAAGCGATCTCGACTATTGGGACGGCGAACCCGGCGCGTGAAATGGCGTTTTTCAGAGAACGATATCCATGGTCAGTATTCCTACCATCGAAACCCAGCGATTGATTCTGCGGCCCCACCGCCTCGAAGATTTCAATGATTATGTGAACTTGTGGAGCGATGAAGCCGTCGTCCGCTTCATCAGTGGCGTACCGTCGACGCGCGAGCAAACCTGGGCGAGGCTGATACGCAGCGCCGGCATGTGGCATTTCATGGGCTTCGGCTTTCTCGCAATCGAAGAGAAGGAAACGGGCCGGCTTATCGGCGAAGCGGGCTTCCACGAGGTGCGGCGGGACATGAAACCGTCCCTCGAAGGCACGCTGGAGACCGGATGGGTGCTGCTGCCGTCCGCGCATGGGCGCGGCTACGCCACCGAAGCCTTGAAAGCATTGCTTCGATGGGCTGAAGCGAATTTTCCTGGCAAGGCCGTGACCTGCATCATCAGCCCCGACAATGCGCCATCACTTCGCGTTGCCGAGAAACTCGGCTTTCGCGAGGTGGCGCGTTCCGACTATCACGGCGAAATCATTCTGCTTTCGCGGACGGGAACTCAGCCAGCCTAGCCGCATAGCGCGCCATCGTATCGACCTCGAAATTGACGAAATCGCCGGCCTTGCGCTCGCCCCAGGTCGTGACCTCAAGCGTGTGGCGGATCAACAGGACATCAAAATCGGCGCCGTCGACCGCGTTGACGGTCAGCGACGTGCCATCGAGCGCAATCGAGCCCTTCGGCGCCACGAATTTGGCGAGATGCTCCGGCGCGCGCAGCCGGTAGCGCGTAGCGTCGCCTTCAGCGGTCACCGAGAGGATTTCGGCTTTGCCATCGACATGCCCGGAAACGATGTGGCCGCCGAGCTCGTCACCGATTTTCAGAGAGCGCTCGAGGTTGACGCGCGTCCCCTCCTTCCAGGTCGCGATGGTCGTGAGCCGAAGCGCCTCCTCCCAGGCCTCGACCTCGAACCAGCGGCCGTTGCTGCCTTCGTCCGGCAGGCCGGTGACTGTCAGGCACACGCCCGAATGCGAAATCGACGCCCCCATATCGATGGTCGCCGGATCGTAAGCGGTGGCCACGCGGAGCTTGACGCCCTCGTTCATGGGGGAAACGGACTCGATCGTGCCGACGTCGGTGACAATTCCGGTGAACATCAAAGCTCTCTTTCGTATTCGTCCAGGCGGTCTTCGCCGAAAATAAACGTGCCCTTATGAGCAAAACCCGATGGCATGTCGGTCTTCCGCAGCGGCGATTCAATACCTCCCTCGCCGATCGTTCCCGGACCTTGATAAAGCTGGATGCGATCGACCAGGCCGGCGTTGAGGAAAAGCCGCGCCGTCTTCGCTCCGCCTTCCACGAGCAGCGAGGAGATGCCGCGCGAGGCGAGTGCAGGCAGCAGCACCTCGGGGTGGTAGGGACTGCAGGGAAGTATTTCGACGCCGGCAGACCGCAGGGGTGCGGCGCGAGCTTCGTCCATCTCTGGCCTTGCAACCACGATGACCGGCACGTCTCGCGCGGAGTTGACCAGTTTGCTGGTGAGCGGCAGCTCCAGCGCCGGATCAAGTACGATGCGGATCGGCGATTGCGATTCGAGGCCGGGCGTGCGCACTGTCAGCAGCGGGTCGTCGGCAATCGCAGTACCGATGCCGACGAGGATGGCATCTGTTTCGGCACGCAGTGAATGAACCTGCGCACGGGCGGCCGGTCCGGTGATCGCCACCTGTCCCCCGCCTTCCCGCCCGATCATGCCGTCAGCCGAAACGGCAAGTTTGAGAGTGACATAGGGGCGGTTCTTCGTCTGCCGGGTGAGATAACCGGCGAGCGCCCGCCGGCCCTCCTCCTCCAGCACCCCGGCATCAACCTCGATGCCCGCAGCGCGCAGCAACGCGATGCCCCGGCCGGAAACGCGTGGATCGGGATCGGTGACGGCAATGACGACGCGGGCGACGCCGTAGGCAATCAGGGCCTCCGCGCAGGGCGGTGTCTTGCCGTGGTGCGAGCAAGGCTCGAGTGTCACATAGGCGGTGGCGCCGCGGGCAAGCTCGCCTGCGTCGGCGAGCGCTTGCGGCTCCGCATGCGGGCGGCCACCCAGCGCGGTAACGCCGCGGCCGACGATCACGCCATCGCGAACGATCAGACAGCCGACGGAAGGGTTCGTCGAGGTCTGGCCGGTATGCCAGCGGGAGAGCCGGATCGCCGCGGCCATGAAACGCTCGTCGTGCGGCCCGACGCCCATGGCTCAAGTCTCCAGCGTGTCGCGGCTGATCTTCGCGTTGATCTCGGAGATGACCTTTTCGAAATCCTCGGCATGCGAGAAATCCCGGTAGACCGACGCATAGCGAACGAAGCCGACGTCATCGAGGCTTTTGAGGGCCTCGAGCACCTGAAGGCCAATGGCCTCGGAGCTGATTTCGACCTCACCGGAGCTTTCGAGGCGCCGTACGATGCCGGACACGGCGCGCTCGATGCGGTCGCGGTCGACCGGGCGCTTGCGCAGTGCGATCTCGAAGGACCGTACCAGCTTGTCGCGGTCGAAAGGCACCTTGCGTCCGGTCTTCTTGACGACCATCAGCTCGCGCAGTTGCACGCGCTCGAAGGTGGTAAAACGGCCCCCGCAATCGGGACAGATACGCCTGCGGCGGATGGACGTGTTGTCCTCCGCCGGGCGTGAATCCTTGACCTGGGTGTCTTCCGATCCGCAGAATGGGCAGCGCATGCGCTACTCTCAGCCGATGTAATCGTACATTGGGAAGCGGCCGGTCAGTTGAGTGACCTTGCCGCGGACTGCGGCTTCCACAGCTGCATTCCCCTCGTCGGAATTGGCGACCTTCAGGCCATCCAGGACCTCGACGATGAGATTGCCGATTTCCTTGAATTCCGCTTCCTTGAAGCCGCGCGTGGTGCCGGCCGGAGCGCCGAGACGCACACCCGAGGTGACGAAGGGCTTCTCAGGATCGAACGGAATGCCGTTCTTGTTGCAGGTGATGTAGGCGCGGCCGAGTGCCGCTTCCGCGCGCTTTCCGGTGGCGTTCTTCTTGCGAAGGTCGACGAGCATCAGGTGGTTGTCCGTGCCGCCGGAAACGACGTCGAGGCCGCCTGCGATCAGGGTTTCGGCCAGCGCCTTGGCATTCTTGACGATCTGGGCCGCGTAATCCTTGAATTCAGGCTGCAGCGCTTCACTGAAGGCAACGGCCTTGGCGGCAATGATGTGCATCAGCGGACCGCCCTGGAGACCCGGGAAGACGGCCGAGTTGAACTTCTTCGCCAGATCTTCGTCATTCGTCAGGATCACACCACCGCGCGGGCCGCGGAGCGACTTGTGGGTCGTCGTCGTCGCGACATGGCAGTGCGGGAACGGCGACGGATGCTGGCCACCGGCGACGAGGCCGGCGATGTGGGCCATGTCAACCATCAGGTAGGCACCGACGGAGTCGGCGATCTCGCGGAAACGCTTCCAGTCCCAGATACGCGAGTAAGCGGTGCCGCCGGCGATGATGAGCTTCGGCTTGTGCTCTTGGGCCTTGCGGGCGACTTCGTCCATATCGAGCAGGTTGTCGCCCTCGCGGACGCCGTAGGAAACGACGTTGAACCACTTGCCGGACATGTTGACCGGCGAACCATGCGTCAGGTGACCGCCCGAGTTGAGGTCGAGGCCCATGAAGGTGTCGCCCGGCTGCAGCAGCGCCAGGAAGACCGCCTGGTTCATCTGCGAACCGGAATTCGGCTGGACGTTCGCAAAATTGACGCCGAAGAGCTTCTTGGCACGTTCGATCGCCAGTTCTTCAGCGATATCGACGAACTGGCAGCCGCCGTAGTAGCGCTTGCCCGGATAGCCTTCCGCATACTTGTTCGTCATGATGGAGCCCTGGGCTTCCAGCACCGCGCGGGAAACGATGTTTTCCGAGGCGATCAGCTCAATCTCATGCCGCTGGCGGCCGAGTTCCTTCTGGATCGCGCCGAAGATTTCCGGATCGGTATCGGCGAGCGAACGATTGAAGAAGGTTTCGGTAGAAGCATTTGTCATCGGCGGGCTCCTCAACTGGAATGGGCGAAGCTTTAGCGTTCCGCCCTGCCAAGAGCAATACGAAGAACGACATTTGCTAGGCAAAGAGCGCGAGGCGGCAACCGCCGAACAAAAAACCGCGCTCGAAGGCGCGGTCTTCAAA
>NZ_JBNDHS010000122.1:0-15395 GCF_056755095.1 Rhizobium sp. SVR5-9E
GCGTGGGGAAGCAGGAAGGGCCACAAAACCAGAGGCTTGCGAAAACAAAGCACCCGGCTGCGAGGCAGCCGGCGCCTTTGGGGAGGAAAGCCCGAGGCTTACACTTAGGCTGCAGCCGCAGCGAAGCCGGAGGTCGGAACTTCCGAGATCGTCTTCAGGACCTGAGACGCGATCTGGTAAGGGCAGCCCTGCGAGTTCGGGCGGCGGTCTTCCAGATAGCCGCGGTAGTCGTTCTTGACGAAGGAATGCGGAACGCGGATCGAGGCGCCGCGGTCAGCAACGCCATAGGAGAACTTGTTCCACGGAGCCGTCTCGTGCTTGCCGGTCAGACGCAGGTGGTTGTCCGGACCATAGACGTCGATATGGGCCATCAGGTTCTTGTCGAACTGAGCCATCAGAGCTTCGAAGTAGGCCTTGCCGCCGACTTCGCGCATGAACTTGGTCGAGAAGTTGCAGTGCATGCCCGAGCCGTTCCAGTCGGTGTCACCAAGCGGCTTGCAGTGATACTCGATGTCGATGCCGTACTTTTCAGTGAGGCGCTGCAGCAGGTAGCGCGCCATCCAGATCTGGTCGGCGGCCTTCTTGGACCCCTTGCCGAAAATCTGGAATTCCCACTGGCCCTTGGCCACTTCGGCGTTGATGCCTTCATGATTGATGCCGGCAGCGAGGCAGAGGTCGAGATGCTCTTCGACAATTTCGCGAGCAACCGGGCCGACATTGGCAGAGCCGACGCCGCAGTAATACGGACCCTGCGGAGCCGGATAGCCCTGCTCCGGGAAGCCGAGCGGGCGGCCGTTTTCGTAGAAGAAGTATTCCTGCTCGAAGCCGAACCATGCATCCTCGTCGTCGAGGATGGTCGCGCGGCTGTTGGACGGATGCGGCGTGACGCCATCGGGCATCATGACTTCGCACATCACGAGAACGCCGTTCGTGCGCGCCGGATCCGGATAAACCGCGACGGGCTTCAGCACGCAGTCAGAGCTGCGGCCCTCGGCCTGCATCGTGGAGGAACCATCGAAGCCCCACAGCGGAAGCTGATCGAGTGTCGGAAACGCGTCAAATTCCTTGATCTGCGTTTTGCCGCGCAGGTTCGGCGCCGGTGTGTACCCATCGAGCCAGATGTACTCGAGCTTATACTTTGTCATTGGCCAGTCTCTCAAACGTAGGTGTGAGCAAATCCCGAAAGCGACCGCTAAGCGCGTGCTTGATCACCACCGGTTGGCTCATAACAAGCATGCGCCGTGCCAGTTCGAAGAGGCGGCCCCGACTGCGACAAAACGCGCACCCGCCATCGCCGTCCCGTCAACCACCAACGTTCAAGAAAAGCGAGGGATTATGGCGTGGAACCCGCCGGGTCGCCGAACGTTTTCCGTTCGAATGCCAAACGCTCCAAAAAGATGCAACACTGGCCGATATTTGCGCGCTTTATCAAGTGCTTATGAATCTGACAATTATTGCCGTATTTTTAGGCTGTTTGCGTAAATGATGAGCAATTGCTATCATCATTCCCCGACAACCGGCATGCGCAGATGATGGAAGGCGATTCGATGCCAGCAAGTCTTCACCGCGAATCCGCGAAGATCTATCAGTTCCCTGTAAAATTCCGCGGGCGGGACGAACGCCTTGGCACCCGCCAGCCGCTCGATATCGATCCGGATATCTGCGATGCTGCGTTCGATTGCTGGTATCACGAAGACGCGATCCGCGAAGCGGAAGAAAAGCTGAAACCGCAAGCCTAGAGCCTTTCAAGGCTGAATGCCTTGACGATACGCGCAGCGGGGAACAAGCGTCCGCGCGGTCAGTTTGTCTTCCATGACAAGGAAAGGCATCGTCCGTATTGGCATATCCGGCTGGACCTACGCACCGTGGCGCGGGGTATTTTACCCGAAAGGCCTGACGCAGAAGCACGAGTTGCACTATGCCTCGCGGCATTTTCCCTCAATTGAAATCAACGGCACGTTCTACGGATTGCAAAAGCCACATGCCTTTGCAAGCTGGCGGGAGGCAACGCCGGACGGCTTCGTCTTCGCCGTCAAAGGCTCACGCTATATCACGCATTTGAAGCGCCTTCGCGATATCAAGACGCCGCTTGCAAACTTCATGGCATCCGGCCTTCTGCGGCTCGGGCCAAAGCTCGGGCCCATTCTCTGGCAGTTTCCGCCGCGCATGAAATTCGATGCCGAGCTCTTCACTCGGTTTCTCGCATTGCTGCCAAAGGACACGGACGAGGCGACAAAACTTGCGAAACAGCATGACGATCGGCTGAACGGCCGCGACTGGCTGGAGAGTGATGTGAAGCAACCGCTTCGCCACGCCTTGGAAATCCGCCACGACAGTTTCTGCACCAAGGAATTCGTCGAATTGCTGCGCGAGCACAGGGTCGGGCTCGTCTGCGCCGATACCGTCCAGTGGCCGCTCCTGATGGATGTAACCGCAGACTTTGTCTACTGCCGTCTTCACGGGTCAGAACAGCTTTATGTCAGCGGCTACGACGATGCAGCGCTCGATGTCTGGGCCAAGCGGATCGCGGCATGGGCTGGCGGGCGTGAGCCAGCGGATGCCAATCGCATATTGCCGCCCGGCAAAACCTCGGCCAAGGGTCGCGACGTCTACGTCTATTTCGACAACGATGTAAAGGTGCGTGCGCCGAAGGATGCGCGCTCGCTTGCCGAGCGACTAGGGGTCGCCACGTTGCTCGAGGACGTAACCATACCAGCGCCACGGAGGAAAAGCCGACGGGTCGAGGAGCAGGCTAGGCCGCACTGGCCGGCGCCATGATCCCCGTCAGACAAGAACCGCCTGCTCCGTGCGGTCTTCCGCGCCGAAGAATTTGAGGTAGCGCTCGACCTCCGCCGGGTCGCCAGTTGCCTTTTGGGGATTGTCGGAGAGCTTGACCGCCGGGTGGCCGTTCGCCTCGCTGACCTTGCAAACGATCGAGATCGGGTTGAGGCCGGAAATTTCGGTCGGCGCGCAGCCCGAAAAATCGTTGGTCAGATTGGTGCCCCAGCCGAAGCTCATGCGCACGCGGCCTTCGAAATGCTTGTAGGTGTCGATGATCGCATCGACATCAAGGCCGTCCGAAAAGATCAGCAGCTTCTGGCGCGGATCACGCCCCATCTTCTTCCACCACTCAATGATCTTCTCGCCACCTTCGATCGGCGGCGCGCTGTCAGGACGGAAGCCTGTCCAGTCCGCCACCCATTCCGGCGCGTCGCGAAGGAAGGCGGCAGTGCCGAAGGAATCCGGCAGAACGATCAAAAGGTTGCCGCCATAGAGCTTGTTCCAGTCGCGCAGCACCTTGTAGGGCGCATGGCTGAGCTCCTCGTCGGTCTTCGTAAGTGCCGCCGTGACCATCGGCAGCTCGTGCGCATTCGTGCCGACCGCTTCAAGATCGGAGTCCATTGCGAGCAAGACATTGCTGGTGCCGGTGAAGGCAGGACCGATCCCTTCCTTGAGCGCTTCGACACACCAGCGCTGCCAAAGAAAGCTGTGGCGGCGGCGGGTGCCGAAGTCGGAGATACGCAAGCCGGGCAATTCGCGCAGCCGCTCCACCTTCGACCACATCTTGGCTTTGGCGCGTGCATAAAGCACATCAAGCGTAAAGGGACCGAGCGCCCTCATCGCCGAGCGCGAGCGCAGCTCGTTGATGATCGCCAGCGCCGGGATTTCCCACATCGTCGTTTCCTTCCACGAGCCATGGAAGTCGAGGACATACTGACCGTCCTTTTTCGACAGCTCGTACTCCGGCAGCTGGAAATGAGAGAGCCAGGCGAGGAACTCCGGCTCGAAGATCTGGGCCCGACCGTAGAAGCTGTTACCGGCAAGCCAGATCATCTCCTTCTTGGAAAGGCGCAGGGTGCGCGCGTGATCCAGCTGCTCGCGCAATTCCCCCTCGTCTATCTCTTCGGCAAGACGGACGCGCTTTGTGCGGTTGATCAAAGTGAACGTGGCGTTGACATCCGGATAGAGCTTCCAGATCATCTGCAGCATCAAAAGCTTGTAGAAGTCCGTATCGATAAGGCTACGGATGATGGGATCAAGCTTCCACGCGTGATTGTAAACGCGCCTTGCGATATCGGTCTTGGCCATGCTTCACCACTGCCGATCCGGTCGGGTGCCATAACAGACCGGCACACACGACGACCGGCTCGTGCGCTTCCTTATCGAAAAATCAGCGGGTAAAGTCCAGCGTAAATGACCCGCCGCCGAAGCGGCGGGCTCTTCCGATGATCGGCTTGAGATCAAAGCCTTATTGCGCAGGCTGAGACGGCGCGGGTGTGGCGGGCGTCGCAGGCTGGACGTTCGGAGCCGCTGGCGCATTCGGCGTTTCAGTTGGAGCGGAACTGCCGTTCTGCGCGGACGGCGATGCTGGCGGCGCCGGCTGCTGAGACTGCATTTCCTGTCCGGGTTGCTGTGACGCGACCTGATCGGCTTCACGCTCGCCCCAGATTTCGACCGGAATCCAAACCAGGAAAGCAAGAACCAGCGCAGCGAGCAGAACCATCAGGATGCGGGAACCGGTGCGCCCCTGCTTTGCTGCCGTTGGGGTGATTTCCTCTTCCACATGGAGCTTGCCGTCGGATTCTTCCCAGCGTTTTTCCATCTGATGAGCCATCCTTGCCTCCTTCCGATGTCTCGCGAAACGGATCGGCCGCTTCGGCAATCAGTAAGGACAACGAACTTATGGCCCCATGGTTCCGGCTGGTTCAGTACCCCGCAGTCCGGTCCACGACGAATTCCAGCGGCTCGCCACGCTCAAAACGGGCGATCTGTGTCTCGACATGCCGGAACAGCGCGGTCTCTTCAGAGATTGCGGCATCGTGCGGGGTGATAAAGACGTTTTCCAAGCCCCAGAGCGGATCGTCCGCGGGAAGCGGCTCGACCTCGAACACATCGAGCGAGGAGCCCCCAAGCACACCGCTTTCGATTGCAGCAACGATATCGCGCTGCACCTGGCTCTTGCCACGACCGGCATTGATGAAGACCGGCTTTCCAAGTGCGCCACCCTGACGGAGCTTGGTAAACAGCTTGGCGTTGTAGAAGCCCGTGGTTTCAGGCGTCAGCGGCAGCAGGCCGACGAGAAAATCGGTCTTCGACAAGAAGTCATCGAGTTCGCTTGCATCGAAAGTTTCGATGCCGTCGAGTTGCTTGCGGCTTCGCGACCAGCCGATGACATTGAAACCCATGACCTTCAGCTTGCGAACGGCATCCTGCCCCAGCACGCCCAGCCCCATGACGCCGACTGTGATTTCCGCCGCTTCCGGCGGTGCCGCCTTGCCCCAGATACGATCGCGCTGGTGCCGGTCGTGCTCGCGTTGCTGGCGCAGATGCATCAAACACTGCATGACCACCCATTCACTCATGCGAACCGTCAGGCTGCGATCAACGAAACGGACGATCGGAGCATCCGGCAGCCCCGGAAGCGGCAGGATGCTGTCGACACCGGCGCCGCCCGAGAAGACGATCTTGAGGTTCGGCGCACGATCGAAGAGATCGGCGTCGGGTTTCCAGAGGAGCGCATATTCGGACGCGCTCAGATCGCGGCCCTTATTCGAGGGATCGGCGAGATTGATACTGCCGCGATCCGAGAATGCGGTTTTAAGAATACGGGCGATCCCGTCGGGATTGAATTTCAGATCGACGATAACGGGAGGTCTTGCGGCCATGATCTTCTTTTACTGCTGGACGACAGGCGTCGGCACTGCCTCGATGTTGAAAGCGGCGGCCATCAGGGCCTTGGTATAATCATCTTTCGGTGCTCGGAAAATTTGCGCCGACGGCCCCTGCTCCACGACCTTGCCGAAGCGCATGACGATGACTTCGTTGGCGAGCGCTTTGACGACCTTCAGGTCATGGCTGATGAAGAGATAGGCCAGATCGTGCTTTTTCTGCAGGTCGCGCAGGAGATCGACGACCTGTGCCTGCACGCTCATGTCGAGGGCCGATGTCGGCTCGTCAAGCATGACGAAGCGCGGCTTCAGCACCATGGCGCGGGCAATCGCGATGCGCTGCCGCTGGCCGCCGGAAAATTCATGAGGATAGCGCCAGCGGGTCAGCGGATCGAGGCCGACTTCCTCCAGCGCTGAGCAGACGCGCTGGTCGCGTTCTTCATACGACAGTGACCGCTCATGTACCTTCAATCCCTCCGCGATGATATCGCCGACCGACATGCGGGGACTGAGCGAGCCGTAGGGATCCTGGAAGACGACCTGAAGCTGATTGCGCAGCGGCCGCATCGCGGTGAACGAATAGTCGGCTATGTCCTTCCCGACGAAGCTGATGCGCCCTTTGGAAGAGATCAGCCGGGTGAGCGCCAGGCCCAGCGTCGTCTTGCCCGAGCCGGATTCGCCGACAACGCCGAGCGTCTGGCCGGCCCGCAGCGAAAGTTCAATGCCGTCGACCGCCTTTACATAATCAACGACCTTGCGCATCAGGCCGGCTTTGATGGGAAACCAGACGCGGATATCCGAGCCTTCCATCACCACCGGCTTGGACGGATCAGCAACAGGCGGCTCGCCACGCGGCTCCGAGGCAAGCAGATGGCGTGTGTAATCATGCTTCGGGTTGCTGAACACTGCGTCGACGGTGCCCGTCTCAACGATCTTGCCCTTGGTCATGACATAGACGCGATCGGCGAACTTGCGGACGATGCCGAGATCATGGGTGATGAAGAGCATCGACATGCCGTGCTCTCCCTTCAACCGGCGCAACAATTCGAGGATCTGCGCCTGGACCGTCACGTCGAGCGCCGTCGTCGGCTCGTCGGCAATCAGCAGCTCCGGCCGGTTGGCGAGCGCCATGGCAATCATGACGCGCTGCCGCTGACCGCCGGAAAGTTCGTGCGGATAGGCCTTCAGCCGCTTTTCAGGTTCGCGGATGCCGACCTGATTGAGCAGTTCCAGCACGCGTTTGCGGGCAGCCTGACCTGTGACGCCCTGATGCAACTCGAGGATTTCGGCGATCTGCTTTTCGATCGAATGGAGCGGATTGAGCGAGGTCATCGGCTCCTGGAAGATCATCGTGATGTCGTTGCCGCGCACCTCTCGCAGCGCCTTGTCGGATGCCTTGAGGAGATCCTTGCCCTTGAAAAGAACCTCGCCCGTCGGGTGGCTTGCTGCAGGATAGGGCAGCAGCCGTAGGATGGAATTTGCGGAAACGGACTTGCCGGACCCGGATTCGCCGACCAGCGCAACGACCTCGCCCTTCTTGATATCGAAGGAGATGCGATCGACGGCCAGCGATGTTTCGCCGCCTTGATGGAAGGCGACGGAGAGATCGCGGACGGAGAGAAGAGGTTCGGACATCTGGCTCATGCGAAGGTCTTTCTCGGGTCAAACGCGTCTCGCACGGCCTCGCCAACGAAGATCAGCAGGGAAAGCATGATCGACATGGTGAAGAAAGCAGCCAGCCCTAGCCACGGCGCCTGAAGATTGGTCTTGCCCTGGGCAATCATCTCGCCGAGGGACGGCGAGCCAGGGGGCATGCCGAAGCCGAGGAAGTCGAGCGATGTCAGCGTCGTGATGGACCCGGACAGGATGAAGGGCAGGAAGGTCAGCGTCGCGACCATCGCGTTCGGCAGCAGGTGGCGCCACATGATCGTGCGGTTATTGACGCCGAGCGCGCGGGCGGCGCGGACATATTCGAAATTGCGGGCGCGCAGGAATTCCGCGCGCACCACGCCGACAAATCCCACCCAGGAGAAGAGCAGCATGATGCCGAGTAACACGAAAAAGCCCGGCGGCAGGATCGCGGCGATGATCAGGAGGATGTAGAGCACGGGCATCGATGACCAGATCTCGATGAAGCGCTGCAGAAGCAGGTCCGTCAAGCCTCCGAAATACCCCTGCACGGCGCCGGCCGTCACACCGACAATTGCCGAGCAGATGGTCAATGCCAGGCCGAAGAGTACGGAGATGCGAAAACCGTAAATGATGCGCGCGAGCACGTCGCGAGCCTGATCGTCGGTTCCAAGCCAGTTGAGATTGCCGTAGTTGCAATTGGGATCGTTGATGCCTTGCGGATAACCGGAACAGCGCTCCTCCTCGCTCATCAGCCAGAACGGCGGCGTCGGCGCGGAATGCGGAATGTTGGAATTCACCGAGCGGTAGGAATAGTGGATCGGCGGCCAGATCATCCAGCCATTGGCATTGATCTCGTCTGCGATCACATCCGAGCGGTAATCTGCCTCAGCCAGGAAGCCGCCGAACTTTTCCTCCGGATAGTCTACCAGCACCGGAAAGAGTATCTCGCCTTTGTAGGAGGCGATAATCGGCTTGTCGTTGGCGATGAATTCCGCAAACAGGGTCAGGATGAACAGCGCCATGAACAGCCAGAACGACCAGTAGCCGCGCCGGTTTGCCTTGAAGTTCCGCCAGCGGCGGATGTTCGTCGGGGAAAGCAGGCCCTTGCGCGGCGGTTTGACCGGGGTAACGGGCGTCGGGTTGGCGGCCGTATCCATCAGACATCCCTCCGCTCGAAATCGATGCGCGGGTCGATCCAGGTATAGATCAGGTCCGAGAGCAAACCGACGAAAAGACCAAGCAGCGAGAAGATGTAGAGTGTGGCAAAGACGATTGGATAGTCGCGGTTGACGACCGAGAGGTAGCCGAGACGGCCGAGGCCATCGAGCGAGAAGATGTTCTCGATCAGCAGCGAGCCGGTGAAGAAGGCGGAAATGAAGGCGCCGGGAAAACTGGCGATGATGATCAGCATGGCGTTACGGAAAACGTGGCAGTAAAGCACCTTCCGCTCATTCAAGCCTTTGGCGCGGGCGGTCGTCACATATTGCTTCTTGATCTCCTCGATGAAGGAATTCTTCGTCAGCAGCGTCGTCGTCGCAAAGGCGGCGAGCGAGAGCGAGATCAGCGGCAGCGTCAGGTGCCAGAAATAATCGAGCGGCTTCTGCCACCAGGGCAGTTGGTCGAAATTGTCCGAAACCAGACCGCGCAGCGGGAACCAATCGTAGAACGAGCCGCCGGCGAAAAGCACGATCAGCAGGATACCGAACAGGAAGCTCGGCACGGCGTAGCCGATGATAATCGCGCCGGAGGTCCACACGTCGAAAGTCGAACCATCCTTCACCGCCTTGCGGATGCCAAGCGGAATGGAGATGCCGTAGGAGAAGATCATGATCCAGATGCCGAGCGAGGCCGAGACCGGCAGCTTTTCCTTGATGAGATCGAGCACCGAGGTATTGCGGAAGAAGCTCTCGCCGAAATCGAAACGGCTGTAGTTCCACATCATTTCCAGAAACCGCGTCAGCGGCGGCTTGTCGAAGCCGAACTGCTTCTCGAGCTTGGCGATCAATTCGGGATCGAGGCCCTGCGCACCGCGGTACCGGGAGCCGCTGTCATCGAACTGCTGTACGGCGTCCCCGCCGCCGGAAAGGCGCTGGTCGGCACCATCTGCCTGGCCGGTCAACTGCGCGATAACTTGCTCGACAGGGCCGCCCGGCGCAAACTGGATGACCGTGAACGATATCGCCATGATGCCGACAATCGTCGGTATCATCAAAAGCAGGCGTCGAAGAATGTAGGCTCCCATCAGCGCGCGGCCTCCCGGGTATCGAAATTCATCAGTGTGCGCGTCGCATAAGGAGTTTTCAATCAGCTAGCCTTCGGCCGGTTGCACCGGTTTTGGGTTTTGCGGCGGTGATTCGGGAGGTCCATTTGGAGCCCAGCAGTCCCGGCAATGCAACCCCGCTATTTCGCCTCCTTCGACCACCAGCTTTCCGGGAAGCCAAGGGAATATTCCGGATACTCTGCCGGATGCGTAACCTTATCCCAATAGGCGATCGAATAGGTATCCCGGTAGAACAGAGGGATGACATAGTGGTTGGCCAGCAGCACGCGGTCCATTGCCTTGATCGCAGCCACCTGCTCGTCGCGGTTCGGCGCGAAAATGATCATGCGAACGAGGGCATCGACGGCCGGATTGGCAATGCCCGCATAGTTGCGCGAGCCCTGCTGATCGACCGAGCCTGAACCCCAGTAATCGGCTTGCTCGTTGCCGGGGTTCATCGTCTCGGCCCAGACATTCCAGATCATGTCGTAGTCGAAGCTGCGGGCGCGGTTGGTATATTGCGAAGCGTCGACGGTGCGGACGCGGGCATCGATGCCTATCTTCTTTAAATTGTTGGCATAGGGCACGGCCCAGCGCTCCAGCATGGGGCTCGACAACAGGATTTCGAAGCTCAGCGGCTGGCCGGTCTTGGTGTTCACCATGCGGCTGCCCTTGATATCCCATCCCGCGTCCTTCAGCAGAGAAATCGCCTTGCGCAGGTTGCCGCGACTCTTCTGCTGGTCTCCACCAACAGGGTTGCTGTAAGGCGCGGTGAATATCTCCGGCGGGACCTTGTCCTTCAAGCCATCAAGGATTTCGAGCTCCCGGCCCTGCGGAAGACCAGAGGAGGCAAGCTCCGTATTCCAGAAATAACTGTCGATCCGCTTATAGCTGCCGAACGCGACCGTGCGGTTGAGTTCCTCAAAGTCGAAGGCATAGTTCAAAGCCTCGCGCACCCGCGCGTCTTTGAAGACGTCGCGGCGCATGTTCGGAACGAGCGCCTGAAGGATGCCGGTCGAGCGCAGCGGATTGGGCACATCCTCCTTCTTGACGCGCCCATCCTTTACCGCGGGAAAGTCATATCCCGTTGCCCATCGGGCTGCCTGCGTTTCCTGCCAGTAATCGATATTGCCCGCACGGAAGGCCTCGAACTCTACGTCGCGGTCGCCAAAATACGTGTAGAAAATGTTGCGAAAGTTATTCTGGCCGACATTCACGTTGACGTCCTTGCCCCAGTAGTCGTCACGGAGTTCGTAGCGGATCGTCGAGCCCGGCGAGAAAGCGGCGATCTTGTAGGGACCCGATCCCATCACCGGTTCGAGCGTCGTCTTCGATATGTCGCGCGGCTTGCCGTCGGGGCCCGTGCCTTCCCACCAGTGTTTCGGCACGACGATCAGCTGGCCGAGGATGTTGGGGAGCTCCTTGTTGTTCTTCTCGTCGAAGGTGAACTTGACGTCGCGTTCGCCGGTCTTTTCGGCTTTGACGACATGCCGGTAGTAGTTGGCCGAAAGCGCATTGAGCTCCTTCGTCTTGTCGAAGCTGAAGATCACGTCTTCCGGAGTGACCGGCTTCCCGTCCGCCCATTTCGCTTCGGCGCGCAGCCTGAAGGTCGCGCTGGAAACGTCATCGGGATAGGAGACACCCTCAGCCAGAAGTCCGTAAGAGGCGAGCACTTCGTCGTCGGCCGATTTCATCAGGGTTTCGAAAGGCAGCGTCAGGCCGACGGCCACTTCACCCTTCGTCAGTATCGGGTTGAAGGTATCGTAGGTACCGGCGGTCGAAAGCCTCAGGTCTCCGCCTTTCGGTGCGTCCGGATTGACATAATCGAAATGCTTGAAGCCGGGCTTGTATTTGAGTTCGCCGATCGTCGACGTCCCGATCCTGAAGTTCTCTTCCTGAGCCGAGGCGCCCAGGGGCAAGGAGATCAAGACTGCGAGAGCAACGAGAGCACTTCTATTCCACCAGGCAACCGCCATTCACCAACCCCTGTCCATTTTTAGCTCTGTCGAGAATACGGGAAATACAGGCAAAAAATAGAAAAGAGATCCGTTTTTATGCAGCGTGCGAAATTTTGGCCTGATAGCCGCGTTCAGGGCGTCACTTCCTCGAGCCGCTTGCGGAGCATGCGCCGCAATTCGCCCACCAGCCGCGGATCGCCCGAACCGTCGGGATCATAAGCCGCTGCGACGATGATACGCAGGAGCTCCAGGACGAGGGAAGCCAACAGGTCGATGTCGCGCTCGACCGAAGGCTCGGCGTTCTTCAACAGCGCCGTGATGCTGGCGCGAAGTTCCGCACGCGATTTCGCCTTGCGCTCCTTGGGTACGTCGCGTCGCGCGGCCAGAACGGGAAATTCCGGATATTCCTCGATGAAGCGGCCGAGCCGCGTGAAGATTGCATCGCCGATCTCGGCGGCCGTCTGCCCGCGGATCCTTTCCGCCAGTTCGGCGAGCCCGTTGTTCAGTTGCTGCAGGCGGTCGATGTGCAGTGCTTCGGCGAGCAACAGCTTGGTCGGGAAGAACTGGTAGAGGGAACCGATCGAGGAATTGGCCGCGGCTGCGATCTCCGTCATGGTCGCCGCGTCGTAGCCCTTTTCAAGAAAGACCTTCGCCGCGGCCTCCAGAAGAACGGCGACGCGCTCATGGCCGCGCTGACGCTTCGGGGTACGGCTCTGCGGCTCGGGGCTTGATTTTTGTGAGGTTATCCTCATATCTGTCATTGTGAGGATTTCCTCATGTTTCTGTCCCCGGAGATTTTTCATGTCGCTTTACGATCCCAAGACCACCGCGCTCATTTCCATCGATCTGCAAGGCTTCATCGTCGGCCGGCCGGTTGCGCCGCATTCCGCCCAGCAAGTCATCGAAAACACCGCCGCAATCGCTACCCGGTTGAAATCGGAAGGCGGAACGGTGGTCCTCGTTACCGTCGGATTCTCCCCGGATTATGCCGATACTGTCAACCAGCCGGTGGACGAACCCATGGTCCTGCCTGAAGGCGGCCTTCCCGCCGCGGCCACCGCTGCTCCGGCTGAAATCGCCGCACTCTCGGTAGATGTCCATATCGTCAAGCATCACTGGAGCGCCTTCTACGGCACGGAGATGGATCTGCAGCTTCGCCGCCGCGGCATCAACACCGTGATCCTGACGGGCATCGCCACGAATTTCGGTGTCGAGGCAACGATCCGTGATGCCTTTGCCCACAACTACGCCGTCATCGCCGTCGAGGACGCCATGACCACCTTTTCTCAGGAAATGCACTCCTTCGCCTGCGAGCGCATCCTTCCGCGTATTTCCCGCGTGCGCAAAACCGCCGATATTCTCGCCAACGCCTGACGCTGCGATACGAGGGGATCACGCGCGATCGCACCGAGATGATGGCGAAGCAAATCCCTGGCGCTCTCCCGCGAGATCAACCCTAGTGAATAAAATCCGCGGGTGACGTGTTTAACGACCATCATCCACGGAGATCATGAATCATGAAGGTTAGTGCATTAGCCGTTCCGAACTCTTTGGACGGCTCCTCCTATGACCGTTTGACGATACTATTTCATTGGTCAACTGCCGTTCTAGTATTGTTTCAGTTCACGAGCGCCCATGTCTGGGAGCAATTTCAGAAAGGGACGAACATACGCGTCGAGTTGATATCCTTGCATGTGGCGAGCGGAATTGCTCTGACTATCATTGTCATAGGCCGCATTCTTTGGCGTTCAGTCTATGGCAGGAACTTGCCACCTTTCACATCGGGAGTTCAGCATGTCGCGGCCACCTTGGTGCACCACTTGCTTTATGCCCTTCTAGCTGTCCAGATAGCGCTCGGCATTCTACTCGGATGGTCCGTGGGCATTCCAATGAACTTCTTCGGCCTGTTCTCGATTCCTTCGCCAGTTGCTTTTTCGGCAGACACGCGACATCTCCTCGCTGATCTGCACGGCGTAACGGCATGGTCGATTATTGCTCTCGTCGGTGTTCACGCCGCAGCGGCACTTCTGCACCACTACGTTCTACGAGACAGCATCTTGAGCAGGATGCTGCCATTTCTCCTAAACGAGGCAGACTAGCGTCGACAGCACCACGGAGCGCAGCGCAAAGTGGCTCGAGAGTAGCTAGATATCCTTGCCGCCTGCCAAAACATCGATTCACCAAAATCGCTTTTCACGATAGATTCGATGCAAATCACTTCGGCAGACGCGGCAAGGGAACGGCATGGCTTTCGGTTTGGTTCAGGCTTTCAGGACTTTCGGCAAGCTGACGCTCGCCGGCGCAATCGGCGCAAGCTTTGCCGCCGGCGATGTCGGCGCACAGCAGAAGCAGCCGAGCCCGGGCAGTGCCAAGGCGCTCTTCGGCGCGGTGGCGCTGCCGACACAGGGATCGGCGCGGCCGATCGGCTTCTACGCCAAGGGGTGCATGACCGGCGCCGCCGCGCTTCCGTCCGACGGTCCCACCTGGCAGGCGATGCGCCTTTCGCGCAACCGGCGCTGGGGCAACCCCGCTATGATCTCACTGCTCGAAAAATTTTCGCAGGATGCGAATGACAAGATCGGCTGGCCCGGCATTCTGGTCGGCGACATCGCCCAACCGCGCGGCGGGCCGATGTTCAACGGGCATGCCTCGCACCAGATCGGCCTCGATGCCGATGTCTGGCTGACGCCGATGCCTTCGCACCGCATGAGCTATGAGGAGCGGGAAACGCTGCCCTTCACGACCATGTTGCAGAAGGACAAGTTCCTGACTGTCGATCCGAAGGCATGGACCGAACAGCGGGCGGAACTGCTGATGCTTGCGGCAAGCTATCCGCAAGTGGAACGCATCTTCGTCAATCCGGCGATCAAGAAGAAGATGTGCGACACGTGGACGGGCGACCGCGCGAACCTCGGCAAGCTGAGGCCCGAATACGGCCACGATTCACACTTCCACATCCGCATCAAATGCCCGCCGGGCGCCGCCGGCTGCAAACCACAGGCGCCAGTCGCAGCCGGCGACGGATGCGACAAGTCCCTCGCCTGGTGGTTCACCAAGGAGCCGTGGGCGCCGCCGAAACCCTCTCCGAAGCCTCCCAAGCCACCGCGCGAAGTCATGGTCTCCGATCTCCCGAAGGCGTGCGCAGCGGTTCTTGATGCACCGGCTGCGGCAGCGACCATCGCCGGAACGTATGGCGGTGCCCCGGCCGCAAATGCTGTGACGGCCGCTCCGGCGGCCTTGCCGGCGAGCGAGGACCTCCTTCCTACCACCGGCCCTGTTCCACCTGAGAAGCCGGCCATGCCGTGATGGCGCAGAGACTTGTGTATCAACTCGTACGCTTGGTATAGAAGCCGCCCAATCGATTGAATCCTTAGGATGGAGGTCCTTTTTCATGGCCGGCGGCAAATGCCTCGCATTGATTGCGCATGACCAGAAGAAGAATGAGATGGCGGACTTTGCCCGACGCAACAGAGACCTGCTTTCCAAATGGAAGATAGTGGCAACCGGAACAACCGGTGGCCGCGTTCTCGACGCCGTTCCCGATCTTGACGTCACGCGCCTGAAGAGCGGGCCGCTCGGCGGCGATCAGCAGATCGGCGCGTTGATTTCCACCGGCGAAGTCAGCGCGCTTATTTTCCTTGTCGATCCGTTGACGCCGATGCCGCATGATGTCGATGTGAAGGCATTGATGCGGCTTGCGATCGTTTACGACATCCCAATGGCCCTGAACCACGCGACCGCCGAAAAGCTCATCGCGACGCTGCACGCCTAAATACGGAACCGGCTATGTCCATGCTCAACACCAGTGATGCTCACCTGCCCTTTCCGATCCTCATCGGTGATATCGGTGGAACGAATGCACGCTTCTCCATCCTC
>NZ_JBNDHS010000123.1:0-15347 GCF_056755095.1 Rhizobium sp. SVR5-9E
GCGTCAGCACCGCACGGCTGCTCTCGTGAGCAAGGCCGATGAAGGCGCCGCGGATGACGGCATCGTTGTGCGGCGTGCGCTCACCGGAAAGATACGGCAGGAAAGTGACGCCCGTCGGGGCCTTTAATGTCTCGCCGAGTTCAGTGGTCAGATCCGCCGCCGACTTGCCGGTGACGCCGGAATGCCAGTTCAGCGCATCGGTGGCCGCCAGGATGACGCCCATCTGGTGCCAGGTGTTCGGCAGCGCGTGGCAGAAGGCATGCACGGCACTTTCCGGCTTCGGCAAATAGGAGCCGTTCGCCGCGAACAGAACGCCGGACGTGCCCAGCGATACGAAGGCAGCACCGTGACTGACGGTGCCCATGCCGCAAGCCGAAGCCACATTGTCCCCCGCCCCGCCGGCCACAACCACACCGCCGGTGATGCCCCATTTGGCGGCGAGTTCAGCGCGCAGCTTGCCTGCCTGCTCCGTGCCTTCGACAAGCGTCGGCATCTGCTTTTCGTCGAGATTCGTGGCGGCAAGCAGTTCGGGTGACCATTTGCGTTTGCCCGTATCGAGCCAGGACGTGCCCGCCGAATCCGACATTTCCGACATGTGCTCGCCGGTCAGCCAGAGACGCAGGTAATCCTTCGGCAGCAGCACCCAGCGAATCTTGGCGAATATTTCCGGCTCGTTCTTGGCGACCCAAGCGAGTTTAGGCGCCGTGAACCCGGGAAAAACGATATTGCCGGTGAGCTTGCGGAATTTTGCATCGGCATCGAGTGCTGCCGCTTCGCGATAGCTGCGGGTATCGTTCCAAAGAATGCAGGGGCGCAGCACTTTGTCGTCAGCGTCGAGCAGCGTCGCACCGTGCATCTGGCCCGAAAGACCGATGCCCTTGACCGCTGCAAGCTCCTTCGGATGCTTCGCTTTCAGACCTGCAACCGCTTCCTCCGTCGCCCGGATCCAATGCGAGGGTTCCTGCTCAGACCAGCCCGAATGCGGGCGGGAGACGTCCAGCGCACCGTTCGCCGAACCGATGATCTTCTGATCACCGTCGATGAGCATTGCCTTGATGCCCGAGGTTCCAAGATCGAGACCCAGATACATGTCATTCTCCCTTGCCGTTACGGCAGATTATCCTTCAGGAATATGTCCAGACGGATGCGCTCCTGCGCGTCGATGACGGCGAGGCCGTCGGCCTTGGCCTTGAGAACCCGGATGGCGCTGCGCACTTCGTGGCCGGCGTCCTGATTGAGCACCGCATCGATCGTGCCGTCGATCAGCGCGGCGCGTGTATGGCCCGTCAATTCATGGGCGACGACCGTCACGCGCCGGTCCGCGCCCTTGCCCTTGAGCGCCTTGATGAGACCGCGGTTGCCGGCGCCCAGGCTGTAGACGCCGATCACCCGTTGATGCCTGGACAGCGCATCGGCGACCAGCATATGCGCCATCTCCGGATCGTCGCGCCCTTCCAGGACCGGCAAAATGGAAAGTTTCGGAAACTCCTGCGCCATCAATGCCGCAAAGCCTTCAAGCCGCTCGCGATGATCACGCACCAACATGGATCCGGCGAGCACAGCCACCTCACCTTCGGCATCGCCGAGGAAACGACCAAGCAGACGCGCCGCTGTTCTCCCTGCGGCGATGTTGTCGACGCCGGCATAGTGATGGCGGCGCGACCCGGTGAGGTCCGAAACCAGCGTCACCACGGGAATGCCATCATCCACCAGCTTGTCGACTGCGGCGATCACTTCCGGTGCGTCGGTGGCGACAAGGGCAATCCCGGCGGGGCGTTCGTCCGCAAGTCTATCCAGCGCCGCCACCAGAGCGATCGGGTTGAAGGCTGCAACTTCAACCGTCCCGATGTCGGTACGTTCGACCGGCGAGCGTTTGATCGCCTCCCGGATTTCGGCGTGCAAGCCGTGCATAAAGGAATTGTCCGAAGAGGGCAGGATGAAGACCAGCGGATAGGTGCGGCCCTTTGCAAGGTTGGCGGCCGCAACATCGCGGACATAGCCGATTTCGCGGATGGCCGTTTCGACCTTCTCACGCGTGATGCGGCGCACGCCGGGGCGCTGGTTCAGAACACGATCGACTGTTGCAAGACTGACCCCCGCCGCAGCGGCGATGTCGTGAACCGTAGGCCTCATCATCTCCTCCTGACGAGACCTTTAGCGCCAAATTTGATGTACGTAAATCAAAATCTTCGACCGGTGCCGATCCCTTATGCAGAACGACCGGCTTTGGTGTCACAAGCCGGCCGTTACCTCATTTGCTCGAAGGGCTCAGTGGCCTCCGCCACCACCGCCGCCGCCACCTGGAGCCGCGGGCTTGCTGATCATCGCGACGCCAAAGATCATAGCCACGAAAAGCAAGGTGAGGAGCAGGAACACGTCGCTGAAGGAAAGGATGATTGCCTGCTTCGTCGCAAGACCGACCATCTGCTTGATCGCGACGGACGCGCCATCCATTCCATAGGAATTGAAGTTGGCGGCCATGTTGTTCATTTGGTCGATTGCGGTCGGATTGCCCCAGTCGAGGTTTTCACGCAGACGCTCGTAGTGGACGTCCTGACGGGTCGTGAGCAGGGTGTTGATCACCGCAAGACCAACGGCGCCGCCAAGGTTTCTCGTCAGATTGAAAAGCCCGGAGGCTCCCCGCATTCGGGCGGGCGGCATCGTGCCAAGGGCGATGTTGTTGATGGGCACCATGCACATCATCAGGCCGAAGCCGCGCAGAATCTGCGGGATGAAGAGCTCGTAGAAATCCCAGTCCGCCGTCAGATGCGTCATGATGAAAGTGCCGGCCCCGAAGCTGACAAAGCCGATCGCCATCATCAGGCGCAGGTCCATCTTCGTCGATAGCCGGCCGGCGATCGGCGCCGTGAAGAACATCGCCAGGCCGGAGACGAACATCGTCTCGCCGATCATCAGCGAATCATAGCCGCGGATGCGCCCGAGATAGACCGGGTAGACATAGGTCAGGCCATAAAGCCCGATGCCCATGACGAATGAGAACACCGAACCAAAGGCAAAATTCCGGTTGGTAAAGGCCCGAAGGTCGACGACAGGGAAATCGTTGGTGAAAGCGCGATAGAAGAAGACGATCGCACCGACGGCGGATGCCACGGCACCGGCGACGATATAGCTGTCCTCGAACCAGCCGTTCGAATTGCCTTCCTCCAGCACATATTCCAGCGCACCGAGGAAGACGCCCATGGAGATGAGGCCCCACCAGTCGAACTTCTTGAAGAGCGAGAGCTCCGGCTTGTCGAAGTCGATGAAATTCCAGGTGACCGCCGTGACGATGATGCCTGGAATGACGTTGACGAGGAATAGCCAGTGCCAGGAGAAAGCATGGCTGAGATAGCCGCCGACGGTCGGGCCGATTGTCGGCGCAAGAGTAGCGATCAGGCCGATGATCGGCGAGACGATGCTGCGCTTCGACGGCGGGAAAATGGTGAACGCGGCCGCGAACACCGATGGGATCATGCCGCCGCCGATAAAACCCTGGATGGCGCGGTAGACGATCATCTGATCGATGTTCGTCGCAGTCGCGCAGAGCACGCTCGACAGCGTGAAACCGGCCGCCGAAATCGCGAAAAGGTAACGCGTCGAGATGATACGCGCGAGCGTACCCGACAGTGGAATCATGATGACTTCGGCAATCAGATAGGATGTCTGCACCCAGCCGATCTCGTCCGACCCCGCGCTGAGGCCAGCCTGGATTTCCGCCAGCGATGCGGAGACGATCTGGATGTCGAGGATCGACATGAACATGCCGAGCACCATCGCGAAGAATGCAATGAGCTTGCGGGGATCCATGTGTTCCTCGGCGCGAGCGGCCGGAACGGTTCCTGCTGTTGCGGTCGTCGCGGCCATTGGCCCTACTCCGGCTGGCTGATCACTTGGCTGCCTGCTCCGCATCCGGCGCCGTGCGGGTATCGACGTCGACGACGACGCTCAGGCCCGCACGCAGGCGGCCACTGTCAAGCGCATCCTGAGGCAAGGCGATGCGGACCGGCACGCGCTGGATGATCTTGGTGAAGTTGCCCGTGGCATTTTCCGGCGGCAGCAGCGAGAACACAGAGCCGGATGCCGGCGAGATCGACTCGACGGTGCCGACGATCGGATGATTGTCGTAGGCATCGACATGAACGTTGACCTTCGAGCCGGGAACGAGATGCTGGATCTGCGTCTCCTTGAAGTTCGCGTCAATATAGAGCTGGCGAACCGGTACGAGCGCCATCAACCGCTGGCCGGGCGAAACGAGATCGCCTTCCTGAACCGAGCGGTTGCCAACGACCCCATCATACGGGGCCTTGAGGACCGTGAAAGACAGGTCGCGAGCGGCCTTGTCACGCGCCAGCTCGAGGGTGCGGACGGAGCCCTCGGCTTCCTTGCGCTGCGCTTCGAGGATGGTGATGTTGGCTTCGGCAGACTTGATGTTTGCGTCCCCGCCGATCAGATTGGCCTTGGCCTGATCAAGAGCAATATTGGCGTTATCAAGTTCGGCCGTCGTGCCGACCGACTTCGCCTGAAGGTCCGCCTGGCGCTTCTGAGTGATCGTGGCACCGCGAACTGCCGCATCGAGAGCAACCTTGGAAGCCTGCGCCTGAGCGAGCGCGGCCTTGGCGCCCTCGATCTGCGCATCGATGCGGCTCAGCGACAGCTTTTCGGTGGCGATCTGGGCTTCCGCCTGATCGAGCGCGTTCTGGTAGTCCCCGTTGTCCAGCGTGGCGAGCACATCGCCGGCCTTGACCTGCTGGTTGGCGACGACGTTCACCTTGGCGACATAGCCGGTGACCTTCGGCGAGATCGTCGCGATATCGCCTTCGATATAGGCGTCATCTGTCGAGACCATGAAGCGGCCGTTCGTCCACCACTCGTAGCCGTACCATCCGCCTCCCGCCAGGATGGCGAGCGCGATGATCGGCAGCACGAAACTCCGCCGTTTCTTCTTTTCCTCGGGCTTGCCCGCGGGCATCGCCTCTGCGGTCGGCAGCTGCGGCGTGTCGCGAGCCTCCGCGGCAGGGGCGTCCGCGGAGGCTGCTGCTTCCCGCTCGGCCACATCGGCTTCGGCGGAATCGCTGACAATCCGTGCTACGTTGGTCTTCTGACTGGACGACATTAGAAAGTCCGCATGGTTAGTGGCAATCGAACTGAACGGTTCGGTTCAGTTGACATAGAGCGTTTTTACAGTCATATCAAGCTATATCGAACCAGGCGGTTCGATTTTGTTAAAGAATCGTCGCAGTTGCGAACGTAGTTAAAAAGCAATGACCGAAGTATCGAAAGGTTCCGTCGTCGAAACCCATGCCACAAGCGGCAGATGGGCAGCAGGAGAGGATCCGGCAAAGCGCAGGCAGATCCTTGAAGGTGCAAAGCGTGTCTTTATGAAACTCGGCTTTGATGCCGCGAGCATGAACGACGTCACGCGCGAGGCGGGTGTTTCAAAGGGAACACTTTATGTCTACTTCGCCAACAAGGAAGAGCTGTTTGCGGCGATGATCGAAAGCGAGCGCGCCGCCTTTGTCGCCGCGCTGCGCGGGGCCCTCGAAGAGCATGACGACGTCGAAGAAGGCCTTTATGACTTTGGATTGAGCTTCATCTCCCATGTGACGGACGAGAAGGTCATTACCGCCATGCGCACCGTGCTTGGCGTACGCGAACGCATGCCCGTGCTCTGCCAGCGTTTCTTCAAGGGCCCGGAAAACCTGCGTACGGTCCTGCACGACTATCTGAAACGCTATGTGGACGCCGGAAAGCTGAAGATCGACGATCTCGATCTTGCCGCAGGGCAATTCCTTGATCTTGCGAGCGGCAGCTTCTTCAAATTCCGTCTCTTCGGCAGCATGCCCGAGCCGCCTTCCAAGCCCGAGATGGAGCGTGTTATCTCCGGCGCCATTCGCGTCTTCATGGCCGCCTACGGCGTTAGGCGGCACGACGCTTCCTGAGCGGGTGGCTCTCCGCCGGTCAAATGACAATTGCGACCGGTTTCGCGCTCGTTGAGAGCGCGACGCACGCTTTGATCCGCGCACCGGCACGCGCATCATGGAGAATGGTGAAGGAATAAAAGCTTCCCCGCTTTCGTATACTCCCCTGTGCGCTTGTTTCCTGGCGCCTTCACCTTACATTGCGGCGTCTTCGGCGCGAGGGGAAATACGCATATGCAAGATATCATGATGCTTATTCAGGATCCGGCCGCCTGGGTTGCTCTTGTGACGCTGGTTGTCATGGAAGTCGTTCTCGGCATCGACAACCTCATCTTCATTTCCATTCTTACCAACAAGCTCCCGGTCGAACATCGTGAGAAAGCGCGTAAGGTGGGCATAGGTCTTGCCCTCATCATGCGCCTTGCGCTGCTCGGCACCATTGCCTGGATCATCCAGCTCACCACGCCGGTCTTCGAGGCTTTCGGTCACGGGTTCTCCTGGAAGGACATGATCCTGATCGCCGGTGGTCTTTTCCTTGTGTGGAAGGCCACGAAGGAAATTCACCACAACGTCGATCCGCAAGAGCACGAGGAGGATTTCATTGCGAGCTCGGCGACGACCGGCTTTGCGGCCGCCATTGGCCAGATCCTGCTGCTTGATCTGGTCTTCTCGGTGGATAGCATCATCACCGCGGTCGGAATGACGCCACACCTGCCGATCATGGTTGTCGCGGTTATCGCTGCCGTGACGGTCATGCTGGTCGCCGCGACACCGCTCGCCAACTTCATCGAGAAGAACCCCTCGATCGTCATGCTGGCGCTCGCCTTCCTGCTGATGATCGGCATGACGCTGATCGCAGACGGCATGGGCTTCCATGTGCCGAAAGGCTACGTCTATGCGGCCATGGCATTCTCGGCGCTGGTCGAAATGCTGAACATGTTTGCGAGAAACGCCCGGAAGCGAAAGAAAGCCGGCGGGCATTGACGAACTGTTCGAAGGGCGCGGCATAGACCGCGCCCTTCGTTTTTGCTCAGCAAGTCTGGCAAATCCTTGTGATCTCTCCTTCCGGCCGCTGCTCTCGGCAACAGCATGATGCAAATTTAGTCTAAAACAGCTACTTTGCATGAACGGCAGCATGGTTCACGGGGAAAGAGCAATGATGCGGGAAGTGCTTGTGTCTGCCTCAGTGTTCGCCTGCCTCGTGATCGCTTCGCTCGGAGCGCTGCTGAACTATTCAAAATTGCCCGCGCATCACCTTCAGGAAGAAACGAACACGGTCGTCAGGCTGGTCGCCAATATCTTCGTGGTTATGACATCCCTCGTATTCAGCCTGATGATAAATTCGGCGAAGAATACCTTCGAAAACATCGACAACAACGTTCACGCCTTCGCAACCGAGATCATTCTTCTCGACCGCACGCTGCGCGCCTACGGCATGGAGGCCGACCAGGCGCAAGAGAGGCTCATTGTCTATGTGGAAACCGCATTGACCAATCCGGCCCGCATCGACGATACGCTTGTCAGGGGCGATCGGGCGTCCGAACAGGTTTTGAACGCCGTAGGCGATAGCTTGTCGGCGATGAGGCCGACTGATCCCGGACATGTTGCGCTGTGGAACGATGCGCGCCAGCAATTCCAGAGAATCGTCGAGCAGCGATGGGATATCATCGAGCAGTCGGCAGGCGTCATCCCCCTGCCGCTCATCTTCATGCTCTCGGCTTGGCTCGTGTTGATCTTCGCGAGCTTTGGCTACCGCGCACCTAAAAATATGATTGTCGTCTCGATGTTTCTGGTGTCCGCGCTGCTGATTTCCGCTTCGCTTTATCTCGTTCTCGATATGGACGTTCCTTTTACGGGAATAATCGAGATTTCCGACGCGCCGCTCCAACGGGCGCTTGCTGAATTGCAGCACTAGAGTAACTTTGACCATGCCGTGGCATTGAACAAGCACCGAGGCATCACAGTTCTATCCGAAGGTGGATTTGGTTCCGCCGATCGGTTCCAAGGGTTGGAGCGGCATGACGACCCCTCAGATTCTTGCCTTCGGCATTATCGGCCTGATGATGGCGGTCTTCATCTGGGATCGCTTCCGTTACGACCTCGTTGCCTGTTGCGCGCTGGTATTGGCCATTGCGGTCGGCATTGTACCTGCCGACAAAGCCTTTTCCGGCTTCAGCGATGATATCGTCATCATCGTCGGCAGTGCGCTGGTGGTCAGTGCGGGCGTCGCGCGATCCGGCAGTGTCGACAAAGCCATCAAACGCTTCTTTCCGAACCTCAACAAACTGCACTTGCAACTGGCGCTTCTTTTGATCGTCGTCGCGGTGCTCTCCGCCTTTATCAAGAACATTGGGGCGCTCTCGATCATGATCCCGGTCGCCTTTCAGTTCTCCAGGAAAACAGGCAAGTCGCCCTCGCTCTACCTGATGCCAATGAGTTTCGCCGCGTTGCTTGGCGGTCTGATGACCCAGATCGGCACCTCACCGAACATTGTGGTCTCGAGGCTGCGCGAGGAGATCACGGGCACTCCCTTCACGATGTTCGATTTCACGCCGGTGGGCGCAACGTTGACCATCGTGGGCGTCGTGTTTCTAATCTTCTTTCATTGGCTGGTCCCTGAACGGGAGAACGAGAACCCCTCGCTGCACGAGGCGCTCGATCTGAAAACCTATTTCTCCGAGGCGACCGTGGTCGAAGGTTCCGGCCTCGATGGCAAACCGCTTAACGAGATGCTGCAACTTGGCGACGGCGAAGTCGTGGCAACGGCGATTCTTCGCGGCCACTCCCGCGTGTCGCCTTTTCCGGATATTGCGCTCCAGGCCGGCGACACGATCCTGCTTGAAGGAAGACCGGAAGCCCTCGATCGTGTCGTCTCCAATGCTAAGCTGAAGCTTTCGGGCAAACAGACGCCGGAAATCAAGACGGGAGGCGACGTCACGTCCATCGAAGCGGTCGTATCGGCCGAATCGACGCTGATCGGTTGGTCGGCGCGCCAGCTTTCGCTCTTCAACCGGCGACGCATCAACCTGCTCGCAGTAAGCCGCCATGGCCACCGCCTGACGGAGCGGTTGAGCGAGGTGAGGCTACAGGGAGGCGACGTGCTCGTGCTGCAGGGCAGCCGCAGGAACCTGCCCGCCTTTCTGCAAGAATTCGCCTGCCTGCCGCTTGCGCAGCGTGACATCCTGCTTGGCACGCAACGGCGTGCCTATCTCCCGCTCGTGATCCTCGCCGCGGCCATGGGCGTAACGGCCGTCGGGCTTGCCCCCGTTCCCGTGGCCTTCTTCTGCGCGGCGCTTGCCATGGTCGTGTTCCGCGTCATTCCTCTGGCCGAGGTATATAAATCGCTCGATGGTCCGATCCTCATCATGCTGGCAACCCTCATTCCCGTTTCCGACACCCTGAGGACGACCGGCGGCAGCGAATTGATCGCCGGATGGCTCGGCCACTTCGCTGCGCAAATGCCGCCCTACGGAGCACTGGCGCTGATCGTCGTGACGGCGATGGCAGTAACGCCTTTCCTCAACAACGCGGCAACCGTGCTCGTCATGGCGCCGATCGCGGCGAGCTTTGCACATACGCTTGGATACAGGCCGGAAGCCTTCCTGATGGGCGTCGCCATCGGCGCGGGCTGCGATTTCCTCACGCCGATCGGCCACCAGTGCAATACGCTCGTCTTTGGCCCGGGCGGATACCGCTTCAGCGACTATCCGCGCCTCGGCCTGCCGCTCTCCTTCATCATCATTATCGTCAGTGTGCCGGTGCTGCTCTACGTCTGGCCCGTGCGCTAGGCTCGACTGACCCATTTTCCTTGACGTACGCGGTTGAATATGGCCTTAAGGCCACCAAACGGACAATCGGACAATGAAATGGGCGGAATGCCCTGATCCGGCCGGTTTCCTGATCCAGTTATCTGCATTCTTCCCGCCGAACGCCGCTTTTTCCAAGGAAAGCCGTCCGGCATTCATTGACGGGCACATAAAATGACAGCTTCCGGCGTCCGCGTCCGCATCGCTCCCTCGCCGACCGGCGAGCCGCATGTCGGCACCGCTTACATTGCACTCTTCAACTATCTTTTCGCCAAAAAGCATGGCGGCGAGTTCATCCTGCGCATCGAGGATACCGATGCGACGCGCTCGACCCCGGAATTCGAAAAGAAGGTGCTGGACGCGCTGAAATGGTGCGGCCTGAAGTGGTCTGAAGGCCCGGATGTCGGCGGCCCCTACGGCCCTTATCGCCAAAGCGACCGCAAGCATATCTACGGCGAATATGTCGAGAAAATCGTCGCCGCCGGCCATGGCTTCCGCTGTTTCTGCACGCCCGAGCGTCTGGAAAAGATGCGCGAGGCGCAGCGCGCCGCCAACCTGCAGCCAAAATATGACGGCCACTGCTTGAACCTTTCGGCGGAAGAGGTCACCTCGCGCATGGCGGCCGGCGAACCGTCGGTCGTGCGCATGAAGATCCCGACCGAAGGCTCCTGCAAATTCACCGACGGCGTCTACGGCGACGTGGAAATCCCGTGGGATTCCGTCGACATGCAGGTGCTCCTCAAGGCCGACGGCATGCCGACCTACCACATGGCAAACGTCGTCGACGACCACCTGATGAAGATCACCCACGTCGCGCGCGGCGAGGAGTGGCTCGCCTCGGTTCCGAAGCACATTCTGATTTATCAGTATCTCGGCCTTGAGCCGCCGGTGTTCATGCACCTGTCGCTGATGCGCAATGCCGACAAGTCGAAGCTGTCGAAGCGCAAGAACCCGACCTCGATCTCGTACTATACGGCGCTCGGCTACATCCCCGAAGCGCTGATGAACTTCCTCGGCCTGTTCTTCGTCCAGATCGCCGAAGGCGAAGAGCTGATGACGATGGATGAACTTGCAGGGAAGTTCGACCCGGACAATCTTTCCAAGGCCGGCGCGATCTTCGATATCCAGAAGCTCGACTGGCTGAACGGCCGCTGGATTCGTGAGAAACTATCGGAAGAAGAGTTCCAGCATCGCGTCCTCACCTGGGCAATGGAGAACGACCGTCTGAAGGCGGGTCTGGCACTCTCCCAGTCGCGCATTTCCAAGCTCGGCGAGTTGCCTGATCTGATGGGTTTCCTGTTCAAGTCCGACCTCAACCTCGAACCGTCGGCCTTCGCGAAGATCAAGTCGCCGCCGGAAGAGATTCTGGAGATCCTCAACACGGTGCAACCAGACCTCGAGAAGATCCTCGAATGGAACACCGAGTCGATCGAGGCCGAGTTGCGTGCCGTCGCGGACCGCATGGGCAAGAAGCTGAAGGTAGTCGTCGCGCCGCTTTTCGTTGCCGTCTCCGGCTCGTCGCGCTCGCTGCCGCTTTTCGATTCCATGGCGATCCTCGGTCGCGCCGTCGTGCGCCAGCGCCTGAAACTGGCATCGCAGGCAGTCGCCTCTCTCGTCGGCCCGAAGAACTGAAGCGGATCTTTTGCACATGACTGACAAGACCGAAACCGCCACCCTCTCCTCCGACGCGACGGAAGTTCGCGCTCAGAAACTGAAGCTGCTGCGCGAGCAGATCGGCGAAGTCTATCCGGCCCATTTCCACCGGACCACGACGAACGCAGAGCTTGCCGCGAAGTACGAGGGCTTGGAGCCTGATGTCGAAACCCAGGACGTCGTAACGGTCGCCGGCCGCGTCTATTCATCGCGCAATTCCGGCATGTTCATGGATCTCCGTGACGCCTCGGGCAAGATTCAGATCTTCAGCCACAAGGACGTCACAGGTGAGGAAGCCCGCGCGCTGCTGCCGATGATCGACATCGGTGACATCATCGGCGTGACCGGCATTGTTCGCCGCACCAAGCGCGGCGAACTGACGATCAACGCGCAGCAGATCACCATGCTGACAAAGTCGCTGTTGCCGATGCCCGAGAAGTGGCACGGCCTCTCCGACATCGAGTTGCGCTACCGCAAGCGTCACCTCGACATCATGACCAACGAGGAATCGAAGCTCCGCTTCCAGCAGCGTTCGAAGATCGTCTCCGGCATCCGGCGTTTCATGGAGAACGACGGCTTCATGGAGGTCGAGACGCCGATGCTCCATTCGGTCTATGGCGGCGCCACCGCCGAACCGTTCAAGACGCATCACAACACGCTGAAGCTCGACATGTACCTGCGCATCGCGCCGGAACTGTTCCTGAAGCGCACTCTGGTTTCCGGCCTCACCGACAAGGTCTTCGAGATCAACCGCAACTTCCGCAACGAAGGCGTTTCCACAAGGCACAATCCTGAATTCACGATGATGGAGTGCTACTGGGCCTATGCCGATTACGAGGACATCATGGACCTCGTGGAGCGCATGTTCGCGGAACTGGCGATGAAGATCCACGGCACGACCGAGTTCAAGTTCCAGGACAAGGAACTCTCGTTCAAGGGACCATTCCGCCGCGTGCCGATGCCTGATGCCGTCAAGGAAGTGACCGGTATCGACTTCCTGGCGATCAAGACCGACGAAGAAGCGCGCGCCGCTGCAAAGGCCGCCGGCTTCGAAGTCGAGAAGGATTGGACCTGGGGCGAATGCCTTGCCTTCATCTTCGAGGAGAAGGTCGAGGCAACGCTGATCCAGCCCGCACACGTTACGCATTTCCCGAAGGACATTTCCCCCTTCGCCAAGGAAGTGCCGGGCGAGCCGCGCCTTGTCGAACGCTTCGAGACCTATTGCAACGCCTGGGAACTCGGCAACGCCTTCTCGGAACTCAATGATCCGGAAGAACAGCGCAAGCGCATGGTCGAACAACTCGAGCAGGCTCATGCCCGTGGCGAAAAGGAAAAGCAGCTGGACGACGAATTCCTCGATGCGATCGACCAGGGTATGCCGCCTGCGGGTGGCCTTGGGATCGGCGTCGATCGGTTGGTGATGCTGCTGACGGATTCGCCTTCGATCCGCGACGTGATCCTCTTCCCGGCGCGCCGCGCAAAGGCGGACTAAAGTCCAGTCACGAGTGCAAGGACGCCGGCGGATTGCTGCCGGCTCTCGCCGTCGAGATCAGTGGCCGGAAGCCGGGGCCGCCTTGGCGCCCTCTTCTGAAGAACCTGCTTCGGCGGCTGTCTTCTTACTCTCGCCTGTGGTCGACGCGACGGCCGTCGGGTCGATGCAGTCGGAGCTTTCCCTTAAGGACGCGTTCAGCGCGTGGATCTGATCTTCTGGCAGATCGATGCGCTCACCGAAGAAAAGACCGTTGGCGCTCGCTTGACCGTCATAGTAGCGGACGGTGTAGGGCTTGTCGTCGACGCCTTCGATCATCTTATCGGGGTGCGGAATATAGACGACATCGGCGCCGATCGCCCGGCCGCGCATGTCCGACCGCAGCGTCGGCCCGTTCTGATCGAGAACGACGACCTGCACCAGATCAGGCTTTTCCTGCTGGTATACAGCCTGCGCCACGCGGAGCGCCGTCTTCACGCGCGTCACTCCGTCAGTCGGTTCCGTCTTGATGTATTTGCGAATCCAGACGTGATCCTGCTTCTTGATCGTCACCAGGTTGACATCGGTGCACGAGACACCGTCCGCCTCCTCCAGAGACCGGACGAGAATATTGTCCCTGCCGATGTAAAGCGCCGCGCCGCCGGACGCGCCCGTCAGCAGGGCCAATCCGCCGATCACGATCACCAATTTCCGGGAGGGCCGGAAGATCCGCAGCAAGGCCTTCACGCCAACTGCTCCGCCATCGCACAAACTCCAACGCAATACATCGAAGCAACCTAGCCGGCCGGCGTTTCGGAATACTTAAGCGACGGCCCGGAATATGTATCGAATTGAACCAAAGACCAAAAAAGGTCCGCCCCTCGGCGAGCTTGCCACTATCCGCTTAGCCATGCTCTAAACGCGCATGGCCTTCACGCTTCGCCAGATCCAGTATTTCGTCGCCGTCGCCGAACAGGGTTCGGTGACGCGGGCGGCGCAGAATTTGTCGATCTCGCAGTCGTCGGTGACGGAAGCGCTGAAAGAGCTGGAGAACGATCTCGGCGTCGAGCTCTTCGAGCGGCATCCGCGCGGTTTGACGATCACCCATAACGGCCACCAGTTCCTCCGGCATGCAACGAAAATTCTCGCCACGGTCTCAGATGCGCGCACCAGCTTTTCCGGCCAGCAAAGCGAGCTCTCCGGTACACTGAACATCGGCGTCACGTCGCTGGTCGCAGGCTACGTGCTCTCCGACCTGTTGGCGCGATATCGTCGCGCCTGCCCCCGCGTGGAGGTGAGCGCAATCGAGGACAACGGCAGCTACCTGGAACATCTGCTGGTCGGCGGCGAACTCGACGTCGCCGTCATGGTCATATCCAACCTGCGCGACCGCATGGCATTGCAGGCGGAAATCCTAGAAACCTCACCCTACCGTCTCTGGCTGCCGATGGGCCATCCGCTGGTGTCCGCCGACATCATCTCGGTTGCCGACATTGCGCGCGAACCGCTGATCATGCTGACAGTCGACGAAATCGAAGAGAATACCGGCAAGTTGCTGTCAGCGCTCGGTGCCCGCCCGCATGTCGCGTTCCGCACGCGCTCGGTGGAAGCGGTGCGTAGCCTCGTCGCGACCGGCGCAGGCGTTGCGCTGCTTCCCGATCTTGTTTACCGGCCGTGGTCGCTTGAAGGCGACAGGATCGAGAGCCGCGACGTCTCCGGTTCGCTGCCGGTCGTGCAGGTCGGGATGGTCTGGCGCAAGGGCTCCAGCCTGCCGCAGGCCGCCCGCGATTTTGTCGGCATTGCGGAAAGCATGCGCTCGGGGCGCATACGCTGATATCCATCGGAATTTCCGATATCGAAGTTCTGATAAATGAATTTGCGAAAGCGGAGTTTTCGTCGCACCATTTCGACTGGGAACAAAACGCCGCAAACAAGCGGCACTGAACCGGGAGACAGGGCGATGAAGAATCTTTTGAAATCCTCCGCAGCCGCACTCGCATGCCTGAGCTTTGCGACGCAGGTAATTGCTGCCGAACCGCTGAAAGAACTGGGCAAGGGCGAGGGCGCGGTCAGCATCGTAGCCTGGGCGGGCTATATCGAACGCGGCGAGACCGACAAGAATTACGACTGGGTCACCGACTTTGAAAAGCAGACCGGCTGCAAGGTTTCTGTGAAGACCGCTGCGACCTCTGATGAAATGGTGGCGCTGATGAACGAAGGCGGTTTCGACCTCGTCACCGCTTCGGGCGACGCGTCGCTTCGCCTCGTCGCCGGCAAGCGCGTCCAGCCGATCAACACCGATTTGATCCCCAGCTTCAAGAACGTCGACGAGCGCTTGCAGAACGCTCCCTGGAACACGGTGAACGGCGTGCACTATGGCGTTCCTTATCTCTGGGGACCAAATGTGCTGATGTACAATACGGAGGTCTTCAAGGATAAGGCGCCGACCAGCTGGAAGGTTGTCTTCGAGGAGGAAACACTTCCCGACGGCAAGTCCAACAA
>NZ_JBNDHS010000124.1:0-15317 GCF_056755095.1 Rhizobium sp. SVR5-9E
ATTCCGTACCATCCGAATTGTTAAACCAAGCGGCGGAGATTGGATATCTCGAGGATCACCGAATCTTTTTCCACAACGCTTCGGTGTTCTATCAGATCAAAACGCCACCGAACACGTGCCTTGGCAATTTCGGCGGCATAATCCCGGCCTTTGTGGAAATATGCACTGCTATTTTCATTTCTGAGCATCCAGGGCTCGGAAAACTCGCATAGTTTATCGAGATCCGCGAGTGCACGCGCTGATATAGCATCGCAACTGGCGATCTCGTCAGGCCCAACCTCAAGTCGGATCGGATGAACGGCGCCTCGCGCGCTGGTCTCACGCAGGGCAAGGCGCAGAAATGACGCTTTCTTTTTGTTGCTCTCGATGAGAGAGACCCATCCATCACCAAGCTCAGCAAGCAAGATTGCGGTGATCACACCGGGAAATCCGCCGCCACTCCCCATGTCGATCCATCTTTTAGGACCCGGGCGCAATTGATAGACTTGAGCGCTGTCGGCCGCATGCCTTCGCCAAGCGTCCTCAATGGTCGACGGCGCGACAAGATTGATCGATTTTGCCCATTTGCTGAAAAGAGCGAGAAAATGCTCCAGGCGTTCTTGTGTTTCACGTGAAACACTTTGACCGTTCAAGTTCATGAAGGACTCTCAAAACGTGTATTAGGCAACCGACCGTTCGGCAGTGTCTGTTTTCCGTAGATGAACGAGCAACAGCGAAATCGCTGCGGGAGTCATCCCGTCGATCGTTGCGACCTGCGCAACGTTAAACGGCTGTTGCCTCCCCAGCTTTTGCTTCAGCTCGTTGGAAAGCCCGGACAGGACCGAATAGTCGAAATCCTTCGGGATGATCCGATTCTCGTCGCGCTGAATGTCGACGATATCGGCTGCCTGCCGGCGCATATAGACAGCATAGGAAGCTTCGATCTCGATCGCCTCTGCAACCGGCTTGCTCAAACCTTTGATGTCAGGCCATACGTCCGACAACAGCGCCATATTCAAATCGGGGTAGGACAGCAGCTCGTAAGCGGAGCGGCGCTGACCATCCTGGTTAAGTTGAAGCCCATGGCACCGCGCTTCGCTCGGAGTAATATTCAACGATTGCAAGAGCCCGCGTGCACTGTCGATCGCGGATTTATACTCCGAAAACCTCATGCGCCTCTCGTGGCTCACGCAGCCAATATCTTCTGCAATCGGAGTAAGGCGCAAATCCGCGTTGTCGGCGCGCAGCGAAAGCCGATATTCTGCGCGAGACGTGAACATCCGGTACGGCTCGGAGACCCCCCGAGACGTCAAGTCATCGATCATCACCCCAATGTAGGAGTTGGTACGGCTTAGATAGATCGGTCGCTGATCACCGGCGCGGCGAGCTGCGTTGAGACCTGCAACGAGACCTTGCGCGGCTGCTTCCTCATACCCCGTGGTGCCGTTAATCTGACCAGCCAGGTATAAGCCCGGCATCCGCTTCACTTCCAGGGCCGGGGTTAGTTCCCGAGGATCGACGTGATCGTACTCGATTGCGTAACCGGGCTGGAGAATAGAAACAGCCTCCAACCCCGGTATGGTCCGAATAAAGGCCTCCTGCACCTCTGCAGGCAGTGACGTCGAAATGCCGTTGGGATAGACGGTGTCGTCGTCCAGGCCCTCCGGCTCCAAGAATATCTGGTGACCGTCGCGCTCGCCAAACTTGACGATCTTATCTTCAATTGAGGGGCAATAGCGTGGCCCCACACCTTCAATCTGCCCTGAATACATCGCCGAGCGATGAAGGTTGTCCTGAATGAGCTTATGCGTCGCCGCGGTCGTGCGCGTCACGCCGCATTCGATCTGAGTATTCCGAATCTCGTCCGTCATGAATGAAAACGGCGTAATCTCCTCGTCGGCTCCCTGGCGTCCGACGGAAGCCCAATCAATCGTCTTCCCATCCAGACGGGCAGGGGTACCCGTCTTGAGCCGTCCGAGTCGAAGACCGAGCCGCAACAATGTGCCAGACAAGCCGAGCGACGGATCCTCACCGACGCGGCCGGCAGGTATCTTCTTGTCACCGATGTGGATGAGACCGCGCAGGAAAGTCCCGGTTGTCAATACGACCGCGCTGCATTTAATAAGCCGGCTATCTTTCATAACGACACCAGTCACGAGTCCTCCCGAAACCTCGATATCGAACGCATCGCCTTCGATAACATCAAGATTATCAATGGCTTCGATCGCGGCCTGCATTGCAGTTCGGTAGAGCTTGCGGTCAGCCTGGGTACGCGGGCCGCGGACAGCGGGGCCTTTTTTGCGATTAAGCATCCGGAACTGAATACCGGCTGCATCAGCGATGCGCCCCATGAGGCCATCCATCGCATCGACCTCCCGCACCAGATGCCCCTTACCAAGGCCGCCGATTGCAGGATTGCAGGACATTACGCCGATTGTGTCGCGGCGATGCGTTACCAGCGCGGTGCGGGCACCGAGACGCGCGGAAGCGCTGGCGGCCTCGCAACCTGCATGCCCGCCTCCGATCACGACAACATCGTATTGGTTCGCACTCATTTCCGGTCTCTCCCGCGCCTGCGGTGTTTCACGTGAATCATTTGCCGATGCAAAATTCTGAGAAAATCACATCGAGGAGGTTCTCGACATCGACGCGCCCGGTGATCCTGCCCAGCGCGTTACCTGCCACCCGAAGACTCTCCGCTCGGATATCGAGCCCCGCGGAGGTGTTCGCTAGGGCTTCGTCGATTGCGTTCAAGCAGTCAGACAGCGAATCCCTCTGCCGCCTGCGGCTGGGGATCGCCAGACTGTAACCGCTTGTCTGTCGCTCCAGGCGTTCTGCAATGGCTGTGCGCAACGCCGAAAGCCCCGCATCCGCGATCGCCGATATCAGCAGGTCGTAAGAGGTCGCATTTCCGTCTGCCGATATATCGGCCTTCGTACCCACTCGCAAGACCTCGGCCTTTCCAGCCGGGAGCGGTCCTTGAAGACCGTCGGTCATGTCTTCGAGATAGAGTACCAGGTCTGCTTCAGAAATGATCTTTTCCGCCCGCCGGATACCTTCCCGCTCAACCACCTCTTCTGTGTCTCTCAGGCCAGCGGTGTCATAGAGCCTGACAAGAAAGCCATTGATGTCGAGATCGACGTGCAGAACGTCGCGCGTGGTTCCGGCGATGTCGGTCACGATGGCAATCTCACGCTGGGCGAGCGCGTTCATTAGGGTCGATTTACCAGCGTTTGGTGCCCCGGCAATAACCACCTTGTAACCGTCACGAATGATCTCGCCGGCCTGAGCATGGCTGAGATGGCCGTCGATCTCTCTGCGCAGCCCTGCAACGTCGTCCCATACGATTTCCGACACGGAACCCGGGACATCGTCCTCGTCAGCAAAATCGAGCTCTGCTTCAATGAGAGCCCGGGCCCTCGTTAATCGTTCCGCCCACGAATCGTATAGTTTTGATAGTGCTCCGGAGCTGTGCTCGACTGCCAGGCGTCGCTGCATCTCCGTCTCGGCGGCGATGAGATCCGCAAGGCCTTCGATCTCCACCAGATCAAGTTTGCCGTTCTCAAAGGCGCGTCGCGAGAATTCACCCTCGGTCGCCATGCGCACATCCTGGATCGCCGCCAGTTCGTCGAACAGCGCGTTGACAACAGCGCGACTGCCGTGAACGTGGATCTCCGCGCAATCTTCGCCGGTAAAAGAGCTGGGGGAAGGGAAGAAGAGCACCAACCCGCTGTCGAGAACGGATCCGTTTCGGGACCGAATCGGCCGCAGGGACGCGCGGCGCGGCGCGGGCAGCTCGCCAGCAAGCATTCGCAGGGCATCACGTGTCCGAGGTCCGCTGAGGCGCACGACCGCGACACCGGAGGGGACCGCTCCACTTGATAGCGCATAAATGGTTTCGCTCGACATCCTTGCTACTCGAAAGAAGCCATCCCTGAAAAGCGAAAGCCGGCCACAAGTGACCGGCTCTCTGAGCGGGAATCCGGCTAATTACTATGTATTCATCGACTCGAAGAAGTCCGGGTTGTTCTTCGTCTGTTTCAGCTTGTCGATAAGAAACTCGATCGCATCCGTTGTCCCCATCGGCGCGAGAATGCGCCGGAGCACAAAGATCTTCTGCAGGTCTTGACGCGGAACAAGGAGGTCTTCCTTGCGCGTACCGGACTTAAGGATATCCATTGCCGGGAAGATACGCTTGTCCGCTACCTTGCGGTCGAGAACGATTTCCGAGTTGCCGGTACCCTTGAATTCTTCGAAGATCACTTCATCCATGCGGCTGCCAGTGTCAATGAGCGCAGTCGCGATAATCGTCAGCGAGCCGCCTTCCTCGATGTTTCGGGCAGCACCGAAGAAGCGCTTAGGCCGCTGGAGCGCGTTCGCGTCCACACCACCGGTCAGGACCTTACCAGAAGAAGGAACCACGGTGTTATAGGCGCGACCGAGGCGCGTAATCGAATCGAGCAGGATGACGACGTCGCGGCCGTGCTCGACGAGCCGCTTTGCCTTCTCGATCACCATCTCGGCAACCTGCACATGCCGCACGGCCGGCTCGTCGAACGTCGAGGAGATGACTTCACCGCGCACCGAGCGCTGCATGTCCGTCACTTCTTCGGGACGTTCGTCGATCAGCAGAACGATGAGATAGCATTCCGGGTGATTGGCGGTAATCGAATGCGCGATGTTCTGCAGGAGAACCGTTTTACCCGTTCGCGGCGGGGCGACGATGAGTCCGCGCTGACCTTTGCCGAGCGGAGCGACGAGATCGATCACGCGCGGAGACAGATCCTTCGACGTCGGAACATCAAGTTCCATCTTGAAGCGCTCATTCGGATAAAGCGGCGTCAGGTTATCGAAATGAACCTTATGGCGGATCTTCTCCGGGTCGTCGAAATTGATCGTGTTAACCTTCAGAAGTGCGAAATAGCGCTCGCCTTCCTTCGGCCCCCGGATCGGTCCCTCGACGGTGTCGCCCGTCTTCAACGAGAAGCGGCGGATCTGCGAAGGGGAGATGTAGATGTCATCCGGACCCGGAAGGTAATTGGCATTTGCGGAGCGCAGGAAGCCGAAACCGTCCTGCAGGACCTCCACGACGCCTTCGCCGATGATCTCAATATCCTGGCTCGCCAGAACCTTCAGGATTGCAAACATCAATTCCTGTTTGCGCATTGTGCTTGCATTTTCAACCTCGAGCGATTCGGCAAACGCCAGGAGATCGGTCGGGGATTTACTCTTAAGTTCCTGAAGCTTCATTTCAGCCATGAAGTGACCACTGCTCTGTATTTCGAAGGGGGAAGGCTATGTCAGGTCGTTTCAATGTTGCGAAAGGGCTCGCAGACGACTGAACTCAGAACACATGCCACGAAGATGAGATGCGCGGAAAATAGCGACTAAGATGGCGCGCCGCAAGGGGGCTGCTTAAAATGAAGCAAATTTAACCTGAGGTGGCACTCTCTTCAGAAAGGTTTAACGACCACGAGGATGACGATCAGGATCATCAGCACCGTCGGTGCCTCGTTCATGAACCGCCAATAGCGGGCTGAACGGTGGTTTTCATCTCTTGCGAATGCATCCACAGCACGGCTGAAGAAGATGTGAACCGCTGTCAAAAGCACAACCAAAGCGATCTTGGCGTGCAGCCAGCCGCCCTGGAAGCCGTAAACAGACCAGGCGAGATAGAGACCGAAGATCCAGGTCAGCATCATTGCCGGGTTCATGATGATCTTTAGCAGGCGGCGTTCCATGACCTTGAAGGTCTCCGACTGCACGGAACCGGGCTCAGCATCGGTATGGTAGATGAAGAGCCGCGGCATATAGAAAAGGCCTGCCATCCACGAGATCACCGCAATGATGTGAAGCGCCTTGATCCAAAGGTAGAGGTTTTCCGGGTTCCATACGAACAACCCTACTGAAAGCAGCGCGAAGAAGCCGAGGGCAAAATGCGCGCGCCGCCTGGCATAGCTGCCTGGACCATGATCCGTCTGTTTTTCCATCGCTCAGTTCCCGCTCCGGCGCACGCGTTCAACGAGCAAGCGCACGTTTTCCGGATCGGCTTGCGGCGTGATTCCATGCCCGAGGTTGAAGATCAGTGGACCACTTCCAAGATGCGCCAGAATGTCGTCGATGCCCTCCTCAAGTGCTTTCCCACCGGCAACGAGGCGCATAGGGTCAAGATTGCCTTGAACCGGACCTTCCTTCTGAAGCTCGGCGGCAAACTCAAGCGGCACCGACCAATCGAGGCCGATCGCGTCGGCGCCTGTCTTTTGCCGATAGGTCTTAAGAAGATAGCCCGCACCCTTGGCGAACGCGATGATCCGCGCCTGAGGCCGCCGTGCCTTGACGGAGGAAATCATTCGGGCGACCGGCCTAACAGCAAAGGCCTCGAACTCCTTCTCTCCAAGCACACCCGCCCAGGAATCGAAAATCTGAACGGCATCGGCGCCGGCATCGATCTGCCTCAGGAGATAGTCGGCCGAAACGTCTGCAAGCAGCATCAACAGCCGCTCAAAGGCCTTCGGGTACTTGTAGGCGAAAAGCCTGGCCGGCGCCTGATCGGGTGTGCCGTGACCGGCGATCATATAAGTCGCGACCGTCCATGGCGCCCCGCAGAAGCCGAGAAGGGTGGTTTCCTCCGGCAGTTCCGCGCGCAGACGCCGCACAGTCTCGAATACCGGCTCCAGGTAGTCGACAACACCCATGCCATCCAACCGAAGGATTCCAGCCTCGTCGATCGGGTCCATCTCGGGACCGTGACCTTCGGTAAAACGCACATTGCGCTTCATCGCATCGGGAATGACGAGAATGTCAGAGAACAGGATCGCTGCGTCGAAGTTGTAGCGACGGATGGGTTGAAGCGTCACCTCGACTGCATGATCCGGGGAATAGCAAAGCTCCAGGAAACTTCCGGCCTTGGCACGCGTTTCCTTGTACTCGGGCAGATAACGGCCCGCCTGCCTCATAAGCCAGATCGGAGGAGGGGAGAGAGTTTCACCGTCGAGAACTCTCATGATTTTCCGGCGCGTTTCGCTCAAGCGCTTCTTCCCTATAAAAATCCAAAGATATTTTAAAAGGTTTCTATTTCTTAGAGTCGGTTTCTATCAAGGATTAAAATCTGTCCACCGGTGATGCCTTCGGTCGCAGGCACCTTAGATAACGTGCCAAAATCCCTTCGCATAATCTGCATTAGTGGGATGAGATCGAAACCGAAAATGATTCCAGCAGCTTGTGTCCCAGCCCAGCGTGTTGCCTTCTGTGGATATCCTGTGCATTGCTGTCTGGCTCTCTGAAGTCATCTACAAAGTCCACAGGTCGCGGCGTTCGCCGTCCCGCAAAACCGAAATGTGGATAAACGGGCATGTTTTCCCTTGCCCGACAGCCCGCGCCACCCTTAGCTCTTCGCCATCCAATCTTTTCAACAGCCAGCGGAAAATAGCGTGGAGAACCGGACGAACTTCTTCCATCTGCATCTGATTTCTGACTCGACCGGTGAGACTCTGATTTCGGCCGGCCGCGCTGCTTCCGCCCAATTCAAGTCGGCCCAGGCGGTTGAGCATGTTTACCCCCTGGTCCGGAACCGCAAGCAGCTCCTTGCGGTCCTTGACGCGATCGACAGTGAGCCCGGCATCGTTCTCTACACGGTCGTCGACCGGGAACTCGCGACGCTGATTGACGAGAGATGTGCGGAGATGGGAGTCGCCTCGGTGAATGTGCTCGAGCCCGTTATGGCCGCCTTTCAGCTTTATCTCGGCGCGCCGTTGCGGCGCCGGGTCGGTGCGCAACACGTGATGAATGCCGGGTATTTCGCGCGCATCGAAGCCTTGAACTTCACCATGGATCATGATGACGGGCAGATGGCTGAAGATTATAACGAGGCCGACGTCGTGATCGTCGGCATCAGCCGCACGTCTAAGACACCGACCAGCATTTACCTCGCCAATCGCGGTATCAAAACGGCGAACATGCCGATCGTCCTAGGGGTGCCGCTGCCTGACGCGCTTCTGACTGCGACCAGGCCAGTGATCGTCTGCCTCATCGCAACAACCGACCGGATCTCCCAGGTCCGCGAGAATCGCGTACTCGGCTCGGCGCCCGGCTTCGACCGCGGGCTGTATACGGATCGCGCTGCGATCTCCGAAGAGCTCAAATATGCTCGCTCTCTCTGTGCGCGACACAACTGGCCGCTGATCGACGTCACGCGCCGCTCAATCGAAGAGACGGCGGCCGCGATCGTTGCTCTGCGGCCAAAGCTGCGCTAAGCGCTGAGGGTATGAATCGCGCGCCTACGACATCGAAGCTGATCCTCGCCTCATCCAGCCCATTTCGGAGGATGCTGCTCTCGAACGCCGGCCTGGAATTTGAAGCGCATGCGGCGAAGATAGATGAGCGTGCGATCGAAGCTCCGCTTGAGAAAAATGGCGCATCGCCCGACACCGTCGCGTTGGTGCTTGCGAAGGCCAAAGCGGAGGAAGTCAGCGCCCGGTTTCCGGGTGCCCTCGTCATCGGATCTGACCAGACGATGTCGCTTGGCGAGCAGGTGTTTCATAAGCCACGCGACATGGCTGATGCTGGAAATCACCTGATGCTGCTCTCCGGACAAACCCATCGGCTGAACAGTGCGATTGCAATCATGCGAGATGGCGACCTGCTGTGGCAGCATGTGTCACACGCGTCGCTGACGATGCGGGCATTATCGGCGGATTTCGTCGCGCGCCACCTGGCCCGCGTTGGAGAAAAGGCGCTTGGCAGCGTGGGGGCCTATCAACTCGAAGGCGAGGGGATTCAACTCTTCGACAAAATCGATGGTGATTACTTCACCATTTTGGGCCTGCCGATGTTGCCGCTGCTTGGGAAATTGAGGGAATTGGGTGCGCTTGATGGATGATTCACGTGAAACATTCGGCCCGAATGCGTTTGTGACCGGCTTTCCGGTAAAGCATTCGCGTTCGCCGTTGATCCACGGATACTGGTTGAAAACGCTCGAGCTGCCGGGCAGCTATCGCGCGCACGAGGTTGCGCCGGCCGATTTCGCAACATTCATCGCTTCCCTCAAAGATCGAAGCTCTGGCTTTGTCGGCGGCAACGTCACCATCCCACACAAGGAGATGGCCTACGAACTCGCAGACCGCCCAGACGAACTCTCCCAGGAACTCGGCGCCTCAAACACACTGTGGCTGCAGGAGGGGAAAGTCCATTCCACCAACACTGATGGGCACGGCTTCACCGCGAACCTCGACGCGCGGTGCCCTGGCTGGGATAGCCACCATGCCGCGGTAATCCTCGGGGCGGGCGGGGCAAGCCGGGCGGTCATCCAGGCGCTGCGCGATCGCGGCTTTCGGGAGATCCATGTGGTCAACCGAACCATTGCACGTGCACAGGAACTTGCCGATCGCTTCGGCGAGAAGGTTCATGCCCATCCGATGGGCGCTCTCGCCGAAGTCATGAAAGGTGCTGGTCTTTTCGCTAATACGACCTCACTCGGCATGGACGGTTCGGAAGCACCGGCGATCGATTTTTCGCCTCTTACGGCCAAGGCCGTCGTGACCGATATCGTCTATGTCCCGCTCAAGACGCCCCTGCTGAAGCAAGCGGAGGAACAGGGATTCAGGATCGTCGATGGCCTTGGCATGTTGCTCCATCAGGCGGTACCCGGATTCGAAAAGTGGTTCGGCAAACGGCCGGTTGTCGATGACGAACTTCGCAAGCTCATCATCGCGGATATGGAAAAGCATTGATGATCCGGATCGGTCTCACGGGTTCCATCGGGATGGGAAAATCCACCTCGGCAAAACTCTTTGCCGGCAGCGGCATCCCCGTCAATGATTCCGATGCCGTGGTGCATGACTTGTATGCTGGAGCGGCTGCGCCCCTGGTCGAGGCTGAATTTCCGGGGACGGTTAAGGACGGCGCGGTCGACCGGCAGGAACTTGGCCGTCAGCTTTCACGAAGGCCGGATGGCTTCGAGGCTCTCGAAAGGATCGTCCACCCGCTCGTGCGCCAGCGCGAAGCCGAATTCGTGGAGCGCGAGCGGGCACGAGGTTCTGAAATGGTCCTGCTCGATATCCCATTGCTTTTCGAAACCGGTGCCGAGGATCGGGTCGATATAATCGTCGTTGTCAGCAGTGATCCACAGATTCAGCGCGATCGGGTGCTTGCGCGTCCGAACATGACTGAGGAAAAATTCAATATGATTCTCTCGCGGCAGACGCCGGACGCCGAAAAGCGGGCACGCGCCGATTACGTGATCGATACCAGTCACCCTATCGAAACGACGCGGAGAAGAGTGAATGAAATCATCGCCGATCTGAAAGCGCGGATCGCGAAGGGAGAATTCCGGAATGCGTGAAATCATATTCGATACCGAGACCACCGGCCTCGACCCACGCATGGACCGGATCATCGAAATTGGCGGCATCGAGCTGCTTAATCATTTCCCTACCGGCCGAACCATTCATATCTACGTCAGTCCAGGCGATCAGAAAGTCCACCCCGACGCCCTGGCCGTTCACGGCATAACCGACGAGTTTCTGAAGGATAAGAAGCCCTTCGCGGACGTCGTCGACGAGATCATCGATTTTTTCGGCGAAGCACGCTGGATTGCCCACAATGCCACCTTCGACATGGGCTTCGTCAATGCCGAATTCGCTCGGCTCGGCCTGCCGCCAATCCTGCCGGAGAAGGTGGTTGATACACTTTCGCTTGCCCGGCGCAAGCACCCCATGGGTCCGAACTCGCTCGACGCGCTCTGCCGGCGCTATGGCATAGACAATTCGCACCGTACAAAACACGGCGCGCTCCTCGACTCGGAACTGCTTGCCGAGGTTTACATCGAGATGATTGGTGGCCGTCAGACCGCACTCGGTTTGAGTGTTGCGACGATAAACGCGGCAGGTAACGCGGCGCTTGTTCTGGACGAAGCGGTTGATATCGTTTTGGAACGGCCGCGGCCGCTCGCACCGCGCCTCAGTGAGGCCGAAGCCCAGGCTCATGACGCGCTGATTGCCACGCTCGGTGGAAAAGGCATCTGGGCCAAATACGACATCCAAAATTAGCAATGCCCGGGCTCTCACCCGGGCATATATGACTCGAAATCCGTGCGGATCGAATCAGTTGGTTTGAACCTTTGCGCGCGCCTGCTCCTCGGCGACGCGCTGGGCAAACATCTGGGCGAAATCGATCGGATCGATCATCAGCGGCGGGAAGCCGCCATTGCGCGTGACTTCGGCGATGATCTGGCGGGCGAACGGGAAGAGCATGCGCGGGCATTCGATGAAAAGTACCGGCAGCATGTGTTCCTGCGGGAAGCCAGCGACGCGGAACACGCCGCCGTAAACGAGCTCAGCGTGGAAGACCGTCTTGTCGCCTTCCTTGGCCTCGGCGTTGAGCGAGAGCACCACGTCGAAATCGGTATCCGAAAGCGGATTGGCGTTGACGTTGACGCTGATATTGATCGCCGGCGCCTTGTCGCGCGCCTGAAGAGAGCGTGGCGCGCCCGGATTTTCGAAGGAAAGATCCTTCGTGTACTGAGCCAGGATTGTCAGGCTGGGGCTTGCTGTGTTGCTGCCGTTGCCGTTGTTTTCATCAGCCATTGGATTTTCCTCGAGCGCATTGGATGGTGCCGCCATCTAACATTTCGAGAAAAGGCTTACAACCCTGGGAAACCGAGGCCGGTCCTACTCTCCGAGCCGCTTGCCGGACCAGGGCGATTTGCCGTTCGGCTCACGGCGAAAATCGTCTTGATCGAGATCAACAACCTTTGAGGTCGGTGTGGATCGGCTGCCGAAGCCGGAGGATTGCGAGGCTGTAAAGCCTTCCGTCGTTCTCACGGTAACGAAGCGCTTGCAGATATAGTTCCAGGCAAGCTCGCGAACGGCCGGTATAAACATCAGAATGGCGATGATATCCGAGATAAATCCGGGGATGATGAGGAGCAGCGAGGCGATCACGAACATGGCCGGCCGCAGGAGCTCGCGTCCCGGTATGACACCATTCCGGCCTTGCGCGGATAGACGCTGAAGGATGCCGATGCCGTGGCGTCGTAGCAATGCCATCCCGACCACGAAACTCAAAACAACAAGACCAAGGGTCGGCAGCACGCCGATGGCGTGCCCGACTATGAGAAAGCCTGCTATTTCCGCCAGCGGCAGCAGCAGGACGAAACCTGGAAGTATCGAAAGTCGCATCGTCTCTCCGCCCGGCTCTCTATCTCGATCGCTAGATTGCCATAGCTATTTGAATCATCTGTATATGCGGACTATATGGGAGTAGATATCAGAGATGTTAACGGCGGCTGCGGTACGAAATGAGTTCAAACGACTTCATCACTTTGTTTTTCCTTGTAGCGGCGGTGCTGATATTTTTTCAGCTGCGCAGCGTGCTCGGGCGCCGCACGGGAAACGAGAAGCCGCCGCGTGATCTTTTTACGCCGCGGGATTCGGTCGGCTCGGAACCTTCTGACGCCGGCAAGGTCGTGACGCTTCCGCGCCGCGATACCCCTGCGGAAGATGAAGACCGCTTCGCAGAAATCGATGCCGTCGCCCCCGCCGGCACTGCGGTCAATGAAGCGCTGCGCCAACTCAACAAGGCCGATCCATCCTTTACGCCCAAGGAATTCCTGAACGGCGCGAAAATGGCCTACGAAATGATTGTCATGGCCTATGCGGATGGTGACCGGAAAACATTGAAAAACCTTCTCTCACGCGAAGTTTACGACGGCTTCGACGCAGCGATTGCGGATCGGGAAGGCAAGGGCGAGACGGTGAAGTCCACCTTCGTTGGCATCGACAAGGCGGATATCACGCATGCCGAGGTCAAGGGCAGCGAAGCACAGATTACGCTGCGTATCGCCAGCCAGCTGATCTCCGCGACCTACGACAAGGCCGGCAAGCTGGTAGAGGGTGATGCCGAAAGCGTAGCCGAAGTCAACGATATCTGGACCTTCGCCCGCGACACACGTTCGCGCGATCCCAATTGGAAACTCGTGGCAACCGAATCGGAACATGAGTGACGATAAAGCGGATTTCGTTCTGCAAGCTATAAGCTTCGATGAACTCAAAGGCTGGAAGGATGATGACCCTTCCAGCCTTTTTGAGGTCATGGAAAGCTGCCGCCGGCAAATCATCGAAACGAAGCCATACCGCACCGGATCACTCGGGCTGAGTGCCGACGATCTCTTGCCGCTCTTGGAAGAGGCACGAGAGGTCAAACCCGCCACTGCGGCTGCGGCGCGATCCTTTTTCGAGCAGAACTGTCAGCCGTTCTTCATAAGAAGAGGCGATGGGAAGCCGGGATTCGTGACTGCTTTCTACGAGCCCGAAATCGCCGTCTCAGACACGCCCGACGCTACTTACCGCTTCCCCTTTTATCGCCGTCCCGATGACCTGATCGATCTGGGCAATGGCAATCGCCCTCCGGGCCTAGACCCTTCCTATGCCTTCGGCCGCCTGCAGGATGGCAAGATAAGGGCCTATCCGGACCGGCAGGCGATCGATCAGGGCTTCCTTGATGGTCGAGGGCTCGAGATTGCCTGGGCCAAATCCAAGGTCGACGTTTTCTTCGTGCATGTGCAGGGCTCCGCACGTCTGCGCTATCCGGATGGCCGGATCGGGCGAATTACCTATGCGGCGAAGGCCGGGCATCCTTTCTCGGCCATTGGCAAGCTGCTGGTCGATCACGGCGAAATCGACCGCACGAAGATTTCCATGCAATCGATTCGCGCCTGGCTGGCTATGCATCCGGAAAGGTCCGATGAGGTTCTCTGGCACAATCGATCCTATATTTTCTTTCGCGAGGCTTCGGCCGCCGATCCCGAAGCGGGACCGGTCGCCGCTGCGAAAGTGCCGCTGCTCGCCGGCCGGTCGCTCGCTGTCGACCGTCTGATACATACTTTCGGGTTTCCCTTCTTCATCCGCTCGGACAGCCTTACGCATCTAGATCGGGGCAAGCCGTTCCAACGTCTGATGCTCGCCCTGGACACGGGCTCCGCCATCGTCGGCCCGGCGCGCGGCGATATCTTTACCGGTTCCGGCGATGAAGCGGGCGAGCTCGCGGGCACGGTGCGCAACGACGCGGATTTCTTTATCCTGATTCCGAATGCCGCCGCTGCAAGGTTCCGCTGATGGCAAGGGACCGCAAACTCAGCACGGATGAGAGAATTCTCTGGGGCAAGGTGGCACGCAGTACACGGCCGCTTGCCGGCAAGAAGGAGGAACGGAACGAACTCGACGCCTTTCTCGCGGAAGCGGAGGCCGAGATCGAGAATGCCGGGCAGAAATCACTGAGCGAGGCGGCAACGCAAGCCGCAGCGCCAACTGCGACCCAGAAACGCCCCTCCGGCCTCCATCAACCGCTGGAACGGCCCGTCAAACGCAAGATCGCAAAGGGCAGGCTGGCGCTCGAGGCGCGCATCGATCTCCATGGCCTCGTACAAAGCGAAGCTCATGTCATTCTTCTCGATTTCCTCCTGCGGGCACATGGGCGCGGGATGCGGCACGTGCTGGTGATAACCGGCAAGGGCAGCTCGATCGGAAGTGAAGGTGCGTTGAAACGCGCGGTGCCGCTTTGGTTCTCCAAACCCGAATTTCGCTATCTGATATCATCTTACGAATCGGCGGCGCAGCACCACGGCGGCGAAGGCGCGCTCTATATCCGGCTTTCCCGGCGCCAAGGGGACAAGTCATGACGCCTTTCGGCGAAGCTGTCAGAAGGCTGCGCATCCGCAAAGGCGTGTCGCAGAAGGAGATGGCGGCGGCCCTGAACGTCTCGCCAGCCTATCTCTCGGCACTAGAACACGGAAAGCGCGGCATTCCGACGTTCGATCTTCTCCAGCGGATCGCAGGCTATTTCAACATCATCTGGGACGAAGCCGAGGAATTGTTTCTGCTCGCCCGCTCGTCCGATCCCCGCGTCGTCATCGATACCTCAGGTTTGCCCCCGGAATACACGGCTTTTGCCAACCGTCTGGCGGGCAAGATCCGCAGCCTTGACAGTGCGGATTTAGCCGCGCTTGCAGCCACGCTCGAGAATCTCGGAAGACTTGACGGAAAAGCGTCATAATCCCCTGCTTTATGGCGGATTCTCGGCCTCCGCCATTGGGAATAGGGCGCAATAACCCTATATTCTAGAATGGAAAAAGCCGGTGATTCGCAAGGCTCATCCAGGCTTCGACAACAGGGAAATTCAAAGACAGTATGACTGACATATCCGCGACGGAAAACGGCGTTAACACCGAGTATGGCGCAGACTCCATCAAGGTCCTGAAGGGACTTGATGCCGTGCGCAAACGTCCGGGCATGTATATCGGCGACACCGACGATGGTTCCGGCCTGCATCACATGGTCTACGAG
>NZ_JBNDHS010000125.1:0-15214 GCF_056755095.1 Rhizobium sp. SVR5-9E
GCTGAACCGCAATGCGGGCTGTGGATGGTGCGCTAGCCGCCGTGAAGGCAGCGGAAACCCGCGGCGGTAATTGTACTTCTGCACGAGTGGACGTCGAATCGTCCCAGCGATGAGGACCGACACCGCCGACGGTCGAGTCCTTGCGGGGGTCGTAAAGGCGTGCGCCGCGGAGCTCGAAGAAGAAGTCAGGGAAACCGTTGAGCTTCGCCTGGTCATACGTCATCCACACGATATGAACCGCGCCGGGTTTGCCGGAGGCTCCAACTTCTGAGAAAGTGGAGCCGATATGAGCAAGACAACGAACAAATTTTCACCGGAAGTCCGGGCCCGAGCAGTGCGGATGGTTTTGGATCACCAAGGCGAACATTCCTCGCGATGGGCAGCGGTTTCCTCGGCGCTAACATTCACGAGAATCACCTGTGCGACCACGAGGACGCCAACGGCATCCGCTGCACAGAATGGGGCTGCTACGCGGGCTGCCTCCGCATCGCTCTAACGGGTGACCATCTCTAAATCGGGACCGACGAAGGCGTGTGTCCCCATTCTCAAAGCGATAGCCAGCGCGGTCATAACGAGGACCTAACTGACAATGAAAGGGCAACGTGGACAGAACTTTTGGACATTGCCAAAAGAATAGTAGCGATGCTGGAAATTACAGGAGCGGCAGTTTGTCGCTCGCTGCATAGGGGAATGCATTGATAACCGAACTGCTGGTATGCGCGTCCATCATTGCCGTGGACGGCGACATGGTGAAATGCCTGCCGAGTGGTCAGAACATGCGAATTGCTGGGGGAAGGTGTTCCGTTCGCCTCGGGCATTGACACGCCGGAGATCGGATCGCACGGGAAGTGCATCACGAACGGAAGCTGGCGTGAGCGTATGTCACCGCCGGGAAGAAAGCCAGTAAGTGACCAGGGCACACCCGAAACCCAATGCGATAAAGCCGATGAAAACGATGTATCGAAACCAATCAGGCATGGTGAAATCCATCTTTGAAATGGAAGGAGTTTAAAATTGCTGGTCTCAACGAATGGTTTATGCGTGAGGCTAAAAGCCACTCACGCGAAAAGGCGTGATCGCGGTACTGGCGGCGTCACTATCGGAAAATCCGACAACGAACTTTCAACGTCGTGCGGTCTCCATAACATAGGCTATGCCCACGCAAGAGATCGGCAAGACGCTGTTGCGGGAAGGCTTCTCTCGAAAGTGGGGATCTGGGCATAGAAATGACTGGTGTTTAAGCAGCCCGTTAACACAGCATCCCCTAATCGCGGGATGATACCAGTTGCAACGGAAGAACAGTTGGGTAGCCGATCTGCAAGCGAGCAACAAGCGAGGCTGGAAGCAACCAATAAAGTTGCCAAAACCATTCTCGAAACGGAACGCCTTCAACGCGAAGCCAAGACCGCGAGGTTACGTGAGGCTCGGCTTCGCAGCCGGGGGAATGACGGCCCACCGCCTGAGTAAGGCAAGCTATTTGCCGAAGTCATCGGGAGTTTGGCCGCGCTGTTCAACGTCGTATGAGCCGATTGCGATCGGTACGCTACCGCACCGGAACCTTGCGATGCTTTCATTGTTCTAGCCGTTGGGATCGCGTGGCGTGCTTTGACCCTTCCTTGCCCTCGGAAGGCCGCGCGGTCCTCTGCTCCACGCGCTGATTCCCTTTCGTCTTCCACCAACTGATATCAGCAAGTCAGGGAAGGCCGGAACTTCCGAACAGCGCCGCTGTTGTTAACCGCTCATCATCTTACGAGGTACGGTTATGGATGACGGTCACTGGGCCACCAATGTTGAATTGCAACTGAGGCCCGGTGAGCGGTGCGAGGTAATCACAGGCCCACGGGCAGCCTTGACTTTGCTTACAACCCGGTGGTCCACGTTCGGTCCGGCTTTCTTTCGTGCACAAAATGTTTGTCAAGCGGCGCTCGACGATCGTACGTCGCACGAGGCTGCGCGAACCGCTTTTATTGCCGCCGCCAGAGAAGCTGGGCTATGGATGCGATACTGATCCTGCCTCCTCAGCAACTCGTAATGGCGACCTGACCCCGCAACCGCTCACCAGCCAGCGGGGTCTCTTTTGTTCGTACGCTACCGGACGGGAACGGTTGCCTGTCCGAGCGTTTGGATGACGGTCGCCCGGTAGTCTTCCTTACCACAGTCGCCAGTGATGTTGGAGCCGCAGCCCTCTTCCCTGGTGCCGCGCGGACACCTTTTCTGCCCCGCTTCGGCGGTGCTTTTTTGGGAACATTGCAGAACCTGCCTGGTTTGGCGCGCCTGGGGTGCGCGGCAGTTCTTCTGTTCAACCCGGATGACACCCCTCTCCGGGTGCCGCGTGGTCAATTCCGCGCTGAATGGCTAGGGACACAGGAGGCGCGGCAAGGGCTCGCTTTTCCGTAGGAGCGGGCCCTTCGATCCTAATCGAAATTAATTATTGACGAGCACGCTCCCCGGAGCTTTATTTTTAAGCGCTGTAGCCCCCCAGCACAGCGCATGACGGCCACGGTGTTCCCCACTATCCCGAGGCCGCCATAAGACCAAGGGCTCGCCATTCTCCGACCCTTTTGGACGGGCCCTTGGTCGTACATCCCAGATAGGTCGTGTCCTTGACAGAACTGGAACCTAGAGCCTGCTCGGCTCGTTTATTTTGTGGACTGCGCATATTGCCTCTCCTAGCAGCGCATCCAGCCGGCAGCAGTTCTGGCGACCTGACCCCGCAATCACCTCCCACGGCAGGCGGGGTTTCTTTTGTCCGCACCCTAGTCGACTGGAACGCTCGCCTATCCCTAGCGTTAGTTACGATGGCCGCGCGGATAGCCCTCTATCTCAGCCACCAGTGATAATCGCCCATCCTGGTGGCGCGCGGCCACGTTTCCCGAACACCTTCGGGGGGATCAATGACTGATCCTGCTCGGTATTCCGGCAAGCCACCAAGGCGCACCTTGGGTGTGTGGATCCTGATCGTGCTCGCTGTCGCACTGGCTTTTCTGCTTGCTTGGCTGTTCGGTTGGTTAGGCCCGGGAGACGGGCCGACGCCCGACAGTGAACCAGTACATTGAGCTGGTTGGTCGCGGTCCCGACTGCCACTCACTGGTAGCGTAATGCCAGTTGATCATTGACCCGCGGCCTTTTCCGCCTACCTGACTCTCGACGCTGATGCGCAGCGCCCCTGCCACGGCAAAGCGATAAGGTCCGACCAGTGCGCGCCGTGGTCTGCGACAGGGCTCGCCATTTCTGACACGTTTGGACGAGCCCTGGTCGTACCCCTTTCCATTTCCCCCTCTGCATCCTACAATTCAGATAGCGAGGTTCGGGTGCGCCTTTGATGATCCAAACGCGAATATCTTCAGACCAGATACCGATGCAGGAGGAGGACGTGGCGATGTGTCAGCGCGTCTTTGATCAGGTGTGTGAGGCAAAGCACGTTACCAGTTGGGAGGCCCGCGACGAGCTCGCCACGCAGATCATCCACTTTTACCAGAATGGAGTAAGGGATGAAGATATTCTACGGCGTCTTATGGGCGGCCCCTAGCTCCGTTGTCTGCCTCCACCATGCCGCGAGGGTTTTCCGAGATCCTCCCTTGCCGCAGAGCGTGCGAGGGCTCCGCCATTTGGCAAGATTTGGACGAGCTCTCGCACAGCCGCTAAGGCCGAACTATTGGAGTCCTGAACATGGTCTTGTTCGCTCGCTCTTGAGCATCATCGAGCTTGCTGCTTAATACCTCGACGCGGGTCGCGACCTTGTTAATGCTCTCGATCGCGGTGTCGAGTTTCCCCGAGGGATTCCACCACGCGATCGACGCGCGCGTTTGCCGCCTCGATCCCCTTCTTGTTTTCCGCCGTCGCCTCAAGCGCTATCGTCACCTAGAATGAGAGCGGCGGAATTTGCGACATCTGCTGCTGGGTGTCGTCGAGAACCTTCTGTGTCCGCTCTTGAGCGTTTCGGATATCGGCGATGTCGCGGTTAAGACTGCCCATACCCCGCCAATGATGAACGCGTTGACAAGAGCGGCGCCTATGATGGCGATGAAATGCGCCGGGTTGATCTTCGGTTTCTCGACTTCGATCTGCATGGTGTCTCCGTCCATTCCTGCGCGCCCTGCCCTTCAAATGCTCTATGCGTGCTTGACCGGCGAAAGCCGATCGACTATGTCGCCGCCGCCGCGTTCAAAAGGCTTTGAGGCGGCAAAGCCATGATGGGGCAATTGCGGAGCGAATGGCCGGCCAAGTAGCGAATGTAAATCTGTTCGGATAGTTCGGGCAGATCGGCACCTTGGATTGTTGCCCAGCGTTCTCCGACGAAATGACAAAACGGGAGCAGTGTCGACAGGCAGGAGCTTGCGTCTTGCTCATCGTCGGACCCGGCATGAAAAAGGGCCGGAGACAATGTCTCGCGGCCCAGTTTTTCTGATCGACAGCGGAGGGAGGAGAACCGCGTCGAGACAATGAACTTAGCAGATCATGATTAACGAATTGTAAACGCGGGTTTTGGCGATACATCTCGCTCGCCCCGGCTTGCCTCATGCGAGCCTGAGAGCCTTCCGCCCTCCGGATCCGGGCGCCCGAAGAGGAAACCCTGCAACTGCTCCGGAGCCTTAACGGCCATCCGCGCGCGCTGCTTTTCAGTCTCGATACCTTCGATAACGACGGCCAGTTCTAGGCTCTTCCCGAGTGCCATTGCGCAGTCGATGATAACCTCGGCAACCGGATCCTCTTCAAGAGCGGCTACATAGCTACGGTCTATCTTCACTTTGTGGAAGGGATAGCGTCTGAGGTTGGTCATCGACGAGTAACCGCTGCCGTAGTCGTCCATAACGAGTTTGACACCCAGCGCGTGCAGTGCCTCAAGGCAGCGCGCCACGTCGGCGCTATCCTCAAGCAGCGATGTCTCTGTGATCTCCAGCTCCAGTCTTTCAGGAGAAAGCCGGCTCATCTCGAGTGCGTCCGTCACATGATCAACCAACTCGGCAGAAAGCAACTGCCGTGCTGAGATGTTGACAGCAATGAACAGCCTGTCGTCCCAGGACGCAGCCACCCTGCAAGCCTCTTGCAGGACCCACCTCCCGATTTCCACGATAGAGCCACTCTCCTCAGCAGCTCCGATGAACACTGCTGGCGAGAGGACACCGTAGCTGGGATGGCGCCATCGCAAAAGCGCCTCGTAGCCTCTAGGGATCCCCGAGGCTGTCTCAATTATGGGCTGGTAGAGCAGGAAGAGTTCACCGGTGTCTGGCGCCCTTCGAAGTTCTTCTTCCAATCGCCGCTGCGTCCGCAGTTGCTGGTCCAGGAAGCCGTCGAATGCGCATATCCTCCCTTTTCCTTGGGACTTTGCACGATATAAGGCAGCGTCGGCATTGTTCTGCAGTTGCTTCAACTCATCTCCGTGCTCCGGGAACCTGGCTACCCCGACGCTCACGCCCAATGCTCCTGCCGTGTGTGTTAAATGCCGACTTGAAGTTTGTCATAAAGTTGAATGCATAGTCCTCTGCGGCAAAGGCCAGGCGTCCGGGCAACAAAACCGAGAATTCGTCCCCGCCGATCCGTCCTATGATTGCCGGCTCTTCAAAAGAGGCATTCAGAACCTCAGCGACTTTCTGCAAGACCAAATCGCCGTCTGCGTGACCATGAACGTCGTTGATCGACTTGAAGCGATCGAGATCAAGTGTAAGGAGCGACAAACCAGCTCCACCCGCCACCGCTTCGGCGATGGCCTTATCAGCTTTAATACTGAACGCACGCCGGTTCAGGAGGCCGGTCAATGGATCATGGGAGGCAAGATGGAGCAGCTGCCGGTTGGTCTCCAGGCGCTCACTGATATCGCGCAAACCGAACACAGACGTTTCGCGGCCTCGGTATTCTATGACGCCCTCGACGATTTCGATTGGAAGCGACCCATTCGGTGAGTTGAGGAGGCCTTGGGATCCTTGTCGGTCGAACAGAAAATCACCGAGAAGGCGGGATTTGAGGTCCGCGACCGGCCTCCCCGTCAACTCTGCAAACCGCTCGTTAGCGTGAACGATCTTCCCGGCGCGGGTCAGCACAACGGCTTCGAACGTTGCGTTTGCGAGTCCTTTGACATCTGTCAGGTGCCGATCGAAGAAGAGTGCCGCGATGCCGGTGGCAATCAACAGGCTGGACACGGTACAAACGCCGACTGCGATGCCCACTCTGTCGAGGAAAGTCAGGGCGTCCGGTGCGCCCGGATATAACGGGACGACATTGAGGCCACTCATTGAGATCATGTGATGGCTGCAAACTGCGGCAACGATCAGCAAGGAGGCGAGAACGAGCCTGCCGCCGGTGATCCGGTGGGAAAGAAGCAGCATTGCGCCGACCGCGAACGCGCCGCCCAGCACCCATGCCGCAACGGCTGTCGTCGCGTCGGTTTCTATGAAGACAGAAGCGCTGATGGCGCTGAGCCCGAGGGCATGCATCGTGGCAATTGCCAGACCCAGAAGGATTCCTCCGACAACCGCACCCTGCCGGCCCGTGACGTACAGGGATGAAAAAGTGGCGAGACAAGAGAGCGCGACCGCCGCCACTATGGATAATCCTGTTTCGGTGACGCGGTACGATACGGGAATACTGTACGACAGCATTGCAATGAAGTGGGTAGCCCAGATCGTGCCTCCAAGCACGATTCCGGCAATGCCGAGCCAGAGGTTCCGGTGCGCCTTGACGCACTGGCGCGCGCGAGAGAGCATGAAGATCCCGGCGAGATTGCCCGCGGCGCAAACGCAGACTGCGACAAGCAGAAGCAGCCAGTTGTGCTGCTCAGTAATACAGGAAACCAGTCGGAACATCGCCACCTCCGCTGGCATCCTTTCATGCGAAGCCTGACCCCAGGGTTATCGGAGTCATTAGATTTTTAATGGAATGCTTGAAAAGCTGACGGCCGGGACCACCGAGCCTCGCCGGTTAACGTCTTAATTGGTAGTCGCTTTGAAATGCGGGTCGCATCAATCGGATAGACATCCTGATGTGAGATCCGCGTTGCGTGCGATTACAGCTCTTGAGCATGTGAGATCCCATCAGGGTGGATAGCGGCCTGCACCGTGTCAGAGTGAGGTCGCTAGAAAACTCTCTGGAGGCCAATCATGCCGATAACAGCAGATCAAACTCAAGCACAGACCGCTACCCCCGTTGATCTTGGAGCAATTTTCATCTCGTTGGAATTGAGTAAATCGACATGGCTCGTGACGGCTCTCTCGCCGGGAAGCGAGAAGATGTCTCGTCATACAGTCACCGGAGGCGATATCGCCGGCTTGTTCTCGTGTTTTGCCGCTCTTCGCCAGAAAGCGCAGCGGCGTAAAGATAGGCTTTATCCGCTAGTGATGATCCAGGAGGCCGGGCTTGATGGCTTCTGGCTGGGGCGAGTGCTGAGCAAGGAAGCTTGGATCGAGAGCCATATGGTGGAGGCCGCATCCATTGCCATGCCTCGTCGACATCGCCGCGCGAAGACGGACCGCATCGACGGTGAAACGTTGACGGATCCAGGTGAGCGAACCGAGAATCCGTTTGGCCTTACCCGCCGATCTTGAGATTGGTCCCGTTCTCCTGAGCCCGTCCCTGTCGAAAGCGGGATAGTGGTGCAGCCGCGACAAGCGGCGACCGGATGTGATGAGGTGGAACGGCCCGCTCCGACAGCATCAAGTGCTAAAACGTGGCCGTTGCTCGAACGCCACAAAGGAGGGACCGTTCCATGAAACATGCTAGCACTATCGGGCTGGACTTGGCCAAACACGTTTTCCAAGTTCACGGCGCCGATATCGAAGGCTCACCCTTGTTCAATCGAAAACTGCGGCGCAGTGAAGTGCTACGCTTCTTCGAGAAAATTCCTCCTTGCCTGGTCGGCATGGAAGCATGCGGTGGAGCACATTATTGGGCGCGTGAAATTGCGAAGCTCGGTCATGATGTGCGGCTCATTCCGCCGGCTTACGTCAAACCTTTCGTCAAGCGCGGCAAGACGGATGCGGCCGATGCGGAAGCCATCAGCGAGGCGGTGATCCGCAAAACCATGCGCTTTGTCCCGATCAAATCAGCCGATCAGCAATCAGACGCAATGGTGCTGAAAACGCGCGCTCTTCTGGTGCACCAGAGAACGCAGTCGGTCAACGCCTTGCGTTCACATCTGGCCGAACTGGGTATCATCGCGGCCGGCGGCCTTGCCAGCGTTCCAGCGCTGGTGGCCATCGTTCGGGAAGGTGAAGACACTCGACTGCCTGCAGCAGCACGCTTCGCACTGACGGCTATTGCCGACCAGATCGACACCTTGGCTGATCAGATCGAGGAGTTCGAACGTACCATTGTTAAGGAATCGAAGCGCGACGAAGGCATGCGCCGACTGACAACAATCCCCGGGGTCGGCGCCATCACCGCGGCGACAATAAAGGCCTTGGTTCCGGATCCCGGCGGATTCAAATCGGGGCGCCACTTCGCCGCCTGGGTTGGATTGACACCGAGGCCCCATTCCAGCGGAGGCAAGGAGCGATTGGGCGGAATCTCTAAAATGGGTAATCCGGAACTCCGTGTTCTCCTGGTCCTCGGAGCGACAGCCGTTCTGCGGATTGCCCGGAATGATGATCGGGCACGACCGTGGCTGAAAGCGCTACTCGCCAGGCGCCCTTTCAAGGTGGCCGCTGTCGCGTTGGCAAATAAGACGGCGCGGATCATCTGGGCGCTTCTGAATAAGGGCGGGATTTACAATCATCCTGAGCCACCCTCGATCACTGCAGCTGCCTGATGAATATTATGACCCACAAACCAATCTGACCGGCGTAGGCCGGCAGATGCAAGGTGCAACTACAAACGATGAACCCCATGGGACGAAATCCCGGAACGAGCGAAGCCGCCAATCTCACTGCACTAAAAGTGCGTGGATGTGATTTAGCTCCTCGTTTCGCGGATCTCATCGAGGCCAGCGGTCATGTACCGCGCTTCAAGGCCGTACATATGAACGCATCGTCCGCGTGTGGGAAATCGATTGAAAAGCCGCTTGCACCGCGGGCCGTTCCACATATGAGATTGTACAGGCTCGAGAACGAGCTGGTAGTTGCTATGGGCTCAGACCATGGATCCGATTACGAAGGAGAAATTCGATGCCACATCAATGAACCGTTGACAAAAATCCTGATGTGATCGGATTCGAACCGGCGACACCTCGATCAGATGTCTAAGCACCTGAACAATCAATATTTTGCGGGAACGCTATTATGGAACTTGTCTTGGTTCCGGTGGTGGCCTTTGAGCCGAGCCGCCTATCGTCTTCCTGCTTTCCTTCGCCCTGTGCGTGGCTGTCCCACACTCCGACAACTACGAAAGCTCCGCCCTTGGTGTTATCCATATCTAGCCGTCGCAGCGAGTCCGGCTTCCAACCGGGCAGACAATTCAAGTTCCCGTCTTCCGACTTCCAACCTTGTGCGCTAGGCGGTGGGCCGTACCCCGTGCAATGCGGGAGATGGGGCATAAGAGCCGGTCCCGTCTCGGGTCTCTTCGAGAACCCGGCAGGAAGAAAGACGAGCCTTGCTGCCTCTGATTGCTCCTTCGTGCTCCCACGCCATTACGCAACTGGAAGCGATATCTGTTTCGGGCTTCTGAAGCTCACTTTGTTGTTTCGCCATGGGCATTGCCATAGCCCGGCCTGCGGTTGACACCCGCATCCGGTAAATTTAGGGCCAATCTACTTATGCAACCCAGCTGACGACGCCCGGTCGAGCTTCCTGGGCTCTACTCAACAAGCGTCCGCACGTTCATCATGTCATTGGTCATCGGTGATCTTTCCGTCAGGTTGTGTCTTGAACAACCACACCCTAGCGGAAAACACTGATGGCCGCTCAGCAAAGCCGATCACCCGCTACAGCGCTATCAAACGCGCGGGCGCTCGGCTTCGCTAGGTTGCAGCTACAGGCGTCGGGACATGATCGGTCTTCCTTTGACCGGACGCGGAGAATTGTAGATTTAGCATCATTTGAAGGCGCGCCCTTCGGCGACTTACGCGACGAGATCGCCCCGCATTTATCACGCGGTCTTTGCCCGCCAAAGCTTGGTCTCTGAGGCATCCTCGTATCCCAGCTGGTCGAAGCTGGCGACTTCGAGAAGCAGGCCCCAGGGCGAGCGCAGGTATATCCAGTCAAAACCCGCCAGCGGTCCCTCGGTGATGAGGTTTGGCCCTTCCAGCAGCTCGATGCCCTGAACTCGCAGGCGTTCCACAGACGCGTGAACATCCTCCACCTCGAAACACATGTGCACTCCGCCGACTTCGGAGGGCCGTTTGAGCGGGGTTACCTCCTCGCCGCTGTATTCGAAAAGCTCGACACTCGTGCCCGCACCGCAGCGTAGGAAGACGAGGTCACGGATCTTCGACTGCGGGGCGGCGCCGATTTTCTTGGTCATGAAGTCCTGATCGACATTGAATGGGCCGGTGCGGAAAACTTCAACCGCGCCGAACACCGCTTTGAAGAAAGCGATGCCTTCTTCGATGTTCGGCACGGTGATACCGATATGATGCATACCGTAGACTTTGTTCGTCATGTTTTTCCTCCTTGTGGAAAGCGGGCGGCGCCCGCATGGGTTAGATTTTTGGAAAAATTGGCGGAGGCGATCGCGCTGCGCCTTGAAGGCTCGCGTCGTCACCGGCCGGCCCGGTGGCCTCGGACCGCCGAATAGATCAGAGCCGCGACGACGATCAGGACGCCCTGGAAGAGGTACTGATAGGTCTTCGACAGGTTCAGGAAAGTCACGGCGCTGAGCAACCTCGGTGAGAAGGACAGCGCCAAGCACGGTCCCGATGAAGGTGCCGCGGCCACCGGCAAGACTCGTCCCGCCGAGTACCACCGCCGTGATGCTCGAGAGAGTGTAGTTGATGCCCTGTCTGGGGTCGCTGACGCCGATCTGCGCCATCAGCATGATGGCACCGAAGCCGGTCAGAACCGAACATGCAATATAGCCGGCGATATAAGTGATATCGATCTGAAGACCGATCCTTCGCAAGGTATCGCCCTGAAACGCCGTCGGTTCGCGCGTGATGCCGGCAATCAGGAGGCCGGCCAGGCAATAAAGCAGCTGCGCCCAGACATAGGCCATCATCTGATGTAGGCGCACCCGCAGGCCGGCCGCCCGTCCTGCAAGCGGGTTTGCGCCGATGGCCTCGAACCTGCGTCCCGCAATTGCCTTCTTCAACTTGAAGAACACGACCAGCATCGCCGCGAGATCAAAGAGGACGGAGTTCGGCGCGCCGAATATCTCTCCGCCGGCAATGGCCGCCAGAAGGTTGGTGGTGATGGAGCGCACGCCCCCTGAAACTGCGAAGACGACGCCATAAAGCAGCGCATTTGTCCCGATCGTGGCGATGATGGCGTTGATGCGCTGGTTCGGAGCGATGGAGGTGATGTTCGTCATCGAAGCGCGTCTTTCCAGCGTTGTTCACGATAGAGTTGCCCGTTCTGTGGACGCGAGCGCCGCAGGTGGTAAGTCAACGAAGATATATCCCGGCTTGGCGCTAGAGCTCGCGCTCGTTCGTCTTCCAGACGATCGGTGATGCGGCGCGGCTTGAATGCTTGGCGGGGAGGGGATGTAGGCGCGGATGCGGTCTCCGGCGCGAAGCCTCATACTCGGCGTAATAGCCGCTGCAGGCGCATCCTGCCTGCGCAAGCCAGTCTCGGACTTTGCCCCAGTTGATAAGACCTACCGCTCTCATTTTCCCTCCTCCATAGAAAATTGGCCGGCATCGGAATTCAGTGAGCACGTCAGGCGTTGCTGCCTATCGTCGGCCGCCACTCGTAAATACTGACGGTCTAGACCTTATGGCGCACGAATGGATCTTCCGAACTGAACCGGCGCATATCGTCCAGCGAGGCAACCTCGGCAACGCGAACTGCACGCATCTTCTCTGGCTCCTCACCAAGCTCTCTAGTCGCTCTCCTCCCGAGCGGACAGCTACTTTTCATATGTCGCAGGTATGATGGTACGCGGACTGAGAACAAAGGAAACAGAGGATTTATCCATTTTGGATGTCCGCTATTAAGATGAAGCACTGATGCGGCAGGCTCAAAAAAGAACCGTCGACACACCTGGCGTCATCTTGGACACCTCGTTGAGCCATCAACCCAGGCGAATGCGCAAACTACTTCACCAATGCAGGATACGCTTCATCAAAACATGAACCGCTCTAGCCGATCGAGAGCATCCATAAACAAGAACACGAGCTTTCGCACCAGGGCGGAAGGCTGCCCTTGCGGGACGAGAATGAGGTGAGTTCGAAATCGGGCATGCTCCCCGCGCCTTATGGGCGTAGCAGGACGCTTCTCAGATAGTTCCGCTTCATTCTTCCGACCCCATGATGGAAGGGCCATTGTGCCGATTCCGAAGAAAAGCAAGAGCCCGCAGGACCGTTGAAGCCCTGGAACCGGAAAACGTGAACATGCTTGACTTCAACCGGCCGAATAGAGAGGCCCGATTGTTCAAGCCCTTGTGGGACCGGTGCTCGACCGCCGGCATCAAGTCACGTTTAACGCGCGGGGCTGACCGAGCCGGTCAGCCGCAAAGGCCCACGAGCATCAGCCAAAGGCTCAGATGTCAGGGCGATGATGTTCCATCACTACAAGGACCCGTCGACCTTCGTCAAGTTCCACTGGAAGCCGAAGCTCGGGCTGCAGTCGGTGGCCTGAAACGAAGCCGTGAAGATCAAATGGCGCCGACCCTGACTTCCATCGCCGCGATCTCTGGCACTCGATCAAATCCGGAAATTTCCCTGAGTGGGAATTCAACTCTTCGACCAGAAGTTCGCCGACAGGTTGACGATGGCCGTGGTCGAACGCGCGTCGCTGGACAGGAATTGCGCCAGATCGATCTCATCTATTAAAGCTCGACGCATTCGCCAGGGAACCCAAGCTCAACAATTGTTCTGGGGCCACCTTGTCTGCGCTGCAGGAACGGCTACTATCCGGGCGGAATTGCAGACTGCGCACAGACGCTGGCGAGTCCCCCACGAGGTGGCAGGAATGGCAGACGTAACTCACCCGGCGGCGATCGAGCATCTACCAACCTTTATAACCTCGCCCGGACAAACCGACTACCTCTTAGTCGGCGTCGTCATATTCCTCGTGCTGGTCGTCCTTGTCATCGGCAATCTGTACTTCCAGCTTCACGCCGTCCCAGAACGGATGGCGCATCGCACTAACAAGATGCAGATGGAGATCATTGCCGTTCTGGCTCTGATCTCGCTCTTTACGCACAATCATCTGTTTTGGATCGCGGGCTTGCTGTTAGCTTTTATAGAGTTTCCCGATTTTTCCACGCCGCTTTATTCCATTGCCCAGTCCCTCGCGAAGCTCTCAGGAAGAGAAGCAAAATCGACCGGCGACCCCGCCCTGATATCAGAGGAGCCAGCCGTCCAAGCGCAGAGGCCGTCCAATTCGGACACGTCCGGAGAGGGTATCTGATCCATGTTCGAGCTCATCCTCTGCTCCATGATCACGATCCTCCCCGACTATCTCTTTCGACGCTATGGTCAGGGAAAGCGGATCGGGCAAGAGATCACGCTCTACACCGTCTGGTACGAGCTGCGATGGGGCATCACCGCGTGCCTTCTTCTTACCATCTCCCTCATTACGATGATCTTCTACTTTCACCCGTCAACGAAGAGCGTGACGGCGGTATTCCGAACGGTGACGATCCTGCCGGAGACGGTTGGGCGTGTCGACGAGGTCTACGTAGGAATCAGCGACAAAGTGGCTGCCGGCGCTCCGCTTTTCCGGCTTGATGATTCACAGCAGCGAGCCGCCGTGGAGACAGCACGTCGGCAGATCGCGCAACTCGACGCCGAAGCCGCGGTTACTCAGACCGAGCTTGCATCGGCGGACGGGCAGATCCAGGAGGCGCAGGGCGCGCTTCAGGTGGCCGTAGACGAATACGAGATGAAGGCCCAACTCCTCACAAAGGATGCCGTCGCGCGTCGCGAGGTCGACCGTCTGGCGAACACTATAGAAAGCCGCAAGGGCTCGTTGGGGGCCGCGATCGCGAAAAAACAGACCCTTGAAGCCAAGATCAGCGCCCTGTTGCCTGCCCAAAAGGCAAGCGCAGAAGCTGCTCTGGCCCAGGCACAGGTGGAGCTGGACAAGACGCTAGTGCGGGCCGGCGTCGCGGGCACGGTCCAGCAGTTCACGCTCCGGCCGGGCGACGTCGTCAATACGATGATTCGCCCCGCGGGCATTCTCGTGCCGATGGGTGCCGGCAAGGGCACCCTGATTGCAGGCTTCGACCAGATCGAGGCGCAGGTGATGAAGCCGGGCATGATCGCCGAAGCCACGTGCATCGGCAAGCCGTTCACCATCATTCCGCTGGTCGTGACCCAGGTTCAGGACGTAATCGCCGCCGGCCAGTTGCGACCGACGGACCAGCTCGTCGATGTTCAGCAGATCACCACGCCGGGGACGCTGACAGTCTTCCTGCAGCCACTGTTCGAAGGTGGACTGGATGATGTCCCACCTGGCAGCAGTTGCATCGCCAACGCCTACACCAACAGCCACGACGCGCTCGCCGATCCGGCGGTTGGCACGCTGCGCTGGGTGTTCCTCCACGTGGTCGACACGGTCGGGCTCGTGCATGCCATGATCCTGCGCATGCAGGCCGTCCTGTTGCCGGTCCAGACGCTCGTGTTATCGGGTCATTGATAGTGCAGCGCCTTAATTTGGGGATCGCAATGTTCCAACGTCGAGGATCTGCGCATTCCGGTCCAGCCGAGTTTACCTGGGGAAATCGAGTATCGCGGACTTGTGCCTTCGCATGACGAAAGGACGCGACTCAGTCTTGGCGGTGTTGTCACATAAACGCGACGTCAGTGAATTGGACATAGAAACGGTGGAATGAAGAATCCTGCCGTCAGCTACAAGCGCCACCGTTTCCCGCAACAGATCATCTCGAACGCGGTCCGGCTGTATTTCAGATTTCCGCTGAGCCTACGCCTCGTCGAGGAGATGCTGCTGGAGCGCGGAGTTGTCGTTTCGTATGAAACGATCCGGCGATGGGGTCGGAAATTCGGACCGGCATACGCAAAGCAACTCCGTCGCAGGCGGCCGTCGCGCCGGGATGTCTGGCATCTCGACGAAAGTGTGCCGCGAGGCACCCACAGCAGTGTGGGAGCCTGAAGGCGGCGTGACTCTTCACCAGGCTTTCATGTGGAACGCGGGAACCTGTCGCTCCGATGTTAAGGGAGAACCCA
>NZ_JBNDHS010000126.1:0-14851 GCF_056755095.1 Rhizobium sp. SVR5-9E
GGTCCCAGACCGAGCTCTGCAACAAGATCTTCAGGGTGTGTATTGATGATGTCGCGCGCCTTGCTGTGACGTGCGTCACCACCGTGAAAGTTCAGACCATGGGAACGCGCTGCGTCCGGATCGAACTCTACCGCAGCACGCACGGAAAAGCCGATCGAGTGAAAGCCGAGTGAAAGACCACCGCATCCGGCAAAGAGGTCCAGAAGTCGCGGTTTGCCGCCGGCCTGTAGTCGGGCGATTTTCTGACGAATCGTGTCCGCGCTCATCTCACATCCTCTTTCGATCTCGGAAGACGCAGCGGGAGGTTCGTCTCTTCACCGTGCTCCGCGAGAAACTGCATGACTGCCGCACGGATAACCCACGCGGCGGAAACATCACTGGCATCTGCAAGCGACTGGATGCGGTTATGAACCGCTTCCGGAAGCATTACAGACGTTCTGACGGTTTTCTTATGAGCTGGAGCTTGCATGAATCATACCGGGTGCAGACATCGCCGAACCTATGCCAAAGTGGTGCATATTGCATCATGACTTCACTCAAATCCTGTGGACTGCGATTTTGAATTGGAACATATAGCGAACATCTATTGGATCCGCAATGCCGATCCTGAAGCTGCCTTCAATATGTCTTTGTAAGATTGGCAGAATCCGGGTTTCGCATCTTGAAAAATGCAGTCGCCTTTGACCAGACTATCGAGACGTAGAAACAGGAGGGATTCATGAACGAAACCGTGCCGGTTCAACTGGAGGAACCTTCTGATGAGCTGGTCCGCCTCAGTGATCTCGCCCTGCTTCGTTTGCGCGCACGTGTCGCGGCAGAGCTCAAAAAACGCGGTCTGGCCCTAAATGTCGGTCAGGTTGCGGAAAGCCTTGCGATTGCGACCTATAACGCTACGCCGGGTCGTGCCAACCTGCAGCCTGCTCCGACAGGCACACAGAACGTTGACGCGCTATCCAGACGCGGCGATCGCTATTCGATCAAAGGCGTGCTTGATGCCCGTAAGACCGGGACCGTTTATCCCGACCGGGAGGATCCGGACAAACAGTTGTTTGAGTACCTGATCGTCGTACGCATCGACGCCGACTGGCAGTTGGTTGCGCTTTACGAATTCGACTGGAAGACGTTCTGTGAAGTCCGCAGCTGGGACAGGCGCATGAACGCATGGTATGTTGGCCTTGCGGCAAGAACGCTCGCCCGCGCAACTCAGATCATGCCCCGGATCTGACGTGTCCATACAAGTGCGCTTTTTTTCGTGGAGTGCAGAGAAGGCGTAGGACAAGGTCGTTTTTTATCCAAATACCGTACTGCGGGGCGTCGTCCGAACCTCCCTGTGACGCCTATGCCACGTCAGCTTCGTCCAGGTCCACGAGAATCCTCGCTACGGTGAATGTTGCAATGTTAGTGCTATGTTCCGGGCGTTTGCGGTGTCCAGGCGCCTGCCTGTTCGATCCATTGTTTCATCCGATCTCGCTGTTGGGGAAAAATGTCGGACTCTGGTCGGTCGGAGAGGTAGTAGGCAAGCTCTCCTGGCGTATAGAAGCAGTGCTCAGCCTTGGCGCGAATATCGCAATAATAATAGGGCGCCAGGGGAATCTGCTTGATCGATCCGTCCAGCGGAATACGGAGATATCGATCTAGCATGTCGAAGAACACCGCTGCCTGGAGCGGCCGTCCGGCATAGCTCCCCAGTTCCTCAATCATTGGTTGAGGTTCGGTGTTATCTGTGTAACCGCTTGCCAGAAGCAATTTGTCTGGAATGCAAACCATGTCCACCATTGTGTAGATATCAGTGATCGGGACATAGGATATTCCATCATCCGGGTCGTCGCTTGGCAGTCGATGGAACGACTTCCATTCCTCGATAAGTGGAGGAGCGCTTATGCCGCCGAAGGCGAAAATGCCCTTAAACACCGGCGGTGATGGCCATTGCGGGCGGGCACATTCCGTGACTTGCTTCAGGGCCGTGCGAAACTTGCTCTTGCTGAGATAAGACTTCACCTCGATGACCGCCCTGACCGCCTCACGCGGAACGACTACAAGATTGCCGATCCGGAACAGCGGCGCGTAGTCGATCTGGTCGTAGATCAAGATATCGATCTGCTGATCGAAGCCATGGACGAAGCCGGTTGCCACGTGATAGCGGCGCGGCAGCCTCTGCTCCAGGAAGGATCGCAGGAGCTCCTCCTTGTCTGCACCGATCGTGGGTCGATGACCGATCAGCTGGCCAAGCTGCTGCGATCGATCCTTCAAGTCTGATGCGAGCATCGTCGCATGAATACGGATCTGTTCGAGCCGGCGGCCTTCGCCTGTTAGCCCGATAGTCACCGCTCCGTCTCGTTTTTTCGCAGGCGAAGCCTTCAGCATACCCTCCGACAACATCAGGCGGATGGTCGGCTCAACAAGAGTGGGATTGACCCCCGCCGTCTTCACCGCCAAGCACTTCAGGACGTCGAATGACAGCTGCCCGGACTTGCTGTGATATACAAGGTAGCTGACGACGTTGTTTATCGTGTCAATCATGCGCGCCTCGTCGCTGCCGCGGTCCGGCAGCCGAAAGAGTGCTAGCTCGTCGCTGATCGTGATTTGTTCATCCAAGATGGTTGAATTCTCGATCCAGTAGATGCGTTCAACACCATTTCCGCGGACGGCGATCCGCCTCTGTCGCGCCAGCGGGTCAGCAAGAGGGAGAAATACATCGCGATGCCGCAGCGAAGAGAGGGGATGCATGATCGGATCTTTTCCTAGCAAATGAGAGCGATCAGAGGGATATCGCCTCTGCGTAAACAAGGCGTCACCTGAGGAGGTGCCGAGTGTCCAACAGTGCAAGCGAAAAGCCAGGGGCCCTATAGGTAGCCCCGGCGCCGCCGCCGCCTGTCCGAGATCGTAACTTCGGCAGGCGGCGCTACGGGATTGCTGGCACAAGACAACGGTTGCAATCCCGGATCAAAGTTCTACTTCTTGGTTTCCACTCGCACGAAATAGCGGGTTCCAGGTTCGGCTCGTTTCACATCAGTTCTTTTGCTACCATTTTGCTCGGGCCTCGGTCGAGGCGACGATCCCCGGCCAGGGCATTGAGATCGTGCAATCGCTCTCGCACGTGATGCCCGGTATACCGTCGGTGCCGCGCTGACAGTCAATCAACTGGCGGCGTTTCGGCAACCGGCTGGATGCCAACGCCCCTACACTGCTGCCGACGCTGATAATGCTTGCCGCGGAAGAGCTCGGTCGATCGGCATTAGTCTGGCAGGCGCTGTAGCTCAGCATTATGCGGGTAGATGCGCGTTCGACATCATTTCGAGACGGTGAAAGCCTTTCGCAATCGGAAGAGGTTTGGCGGAAAATTGGATTGTTCTTCGTTCATCGGCATCGGATTAAAGCGGGAGGCGAGTACCTCCTTGATGATGAGAGGGCGAAAGCTTTCCTTCTCGCCGAGAATTTCTGCGCCGAGCGCCGTTCGCAAATCGAGCTCGATAACAAGCTCTGCAGCGGCCTGAAACGGTGCGCGCTCCAAAGCGTTGGCAAATGCTGATGCTAATTCGTGGGGAAGCCCTGACAGCATGGCAGGAAGGAAGCGTCGGTCAAAATCAAAACTAACGCAGTGTTGCTTGCCTGCGAACTCGACATTAGCCCCGGCGGTCATCAGTCTATCGTCCAGCCTGCCGACAAGATTGATACCCGCAGGCATGAGGACTACCTCTGCGCCTTCTGCCAATCCCAGCCGCGAAAGCGCGCATCCGAAATCTGGGGCGAAGCGGCGCAAACTGGGTTCCCTCAGTGTCCTCGGCGATAGGAACCGTTCGATTTCTTCCCAACGTGGCACAAAACCAGCGTAGTCGACCGATAGAATCGGATCGCTTTGATCAACGCTGAACACCACAAGGCGTTTGCCGTTGCATAGCGCAAAATGCTGTGATTTCACTTCTGGATGAATCGCATAACTATAGACTTGTTGTACGGCCTCCCGGCTTAAAACATCCTCCTTAGGACCTTTAGCATCGAGCACTAGGATTACCTTTCCCCCCGAAGTGAGGGTGTAATCCGGGATCAATTTGATTGGTAGCTTCCGGGTCCCGGCGTAGATGAATGGATGAGTGAGAATTTTGCTTCGCACCACGCGGTGTTCCCCCGATGGAGCGTAACCGAGGCGCGTTAGCATGGGTAAGATGATCACCTCCCTGACGGAGTCTTCCTTGAATTCGAGATCATCGAGCAGAGAGGAATCGAAGCCGGCAAACACACTTAGCCTCCCGCGGCGAGATAAGATTGGGGACCCGTACCACCCAAAGGGTGAGCTTGAAACAAGTACCGTGGGACGCGGTTTCGAGCAATCCAGAAGCCCGGAGAAACATCTGGGAGTTGAATGCTCTTGTTGCATTCAGCTTGCATCGAATTCATTCGGCCCGCGGGGGGGCACCGCCAACGCGCCGACACGCCCAATGGCTCGCCGCAGCTATGGTTCGACTTGCCAGGGTTCGATTCGGCCGGCCAGAAAGCCGTGGGGGGGGGCCGGGCGCAAAGCCCGCACACGAATCAACGGCGGGCAAGGAATATTCCGACATCGCGCTGATAAGATCAAACGATTAGTCAGCCTAACATTTTAGGTAGTCCGTGTTCGGTCAAACTAGCTACAAAAAATCTGCAGGGCGAAGGTCGAAGGACGCCCTACATGTGATGTGTTCGCCGCAAGCTTTGGAGCTTCTCTTCGAAAAAAGCTACAGCGAGTTCAACCGCCGAGCGGCGTTATCGGCTTCTCATCGAGCCAGTTGCCGACTAGGCGATCTACATGCTGGATCCGGCATGGAACATCACGAGCGAACGGTCGACCGTTTAAAAGCTGCTGACTTTTGCAACCAATTCAATGGCTTTGCGTTTAGACCCGATTCAGAGGAATGTTTTCCGGGGGAAGAATGAGCGAGGGCGCAATAAGCGCTGACGAGTGGCGTCAGATTGTCGACAGCGCGGTTGGTACGGCGATTATCACCAGTGACCTCGAAGGCCGGGTGACCAGCTGGAACGAGGGCGCCTCACGGATGCTGGGCTGGACCGCCGCTGACGTTCTGGGCGAAACACTGGAGCGCTTGTTCCCACCCGGAGAGGGTGCCGCAGCGCTCCGACAAGAGATGAACGATGCGCTGACGATAGGCCGCGGCGGCGGTACGGAAGGCTGGCGTATCCGTCGTGATGGATCAAAGATCTGGGCCGTCGGCGAGATGTCGCCGATCCGCGATCAGGCCGGTACGGTGATCGGGTTCACGAAGATCCTGCGCGATCGCACGGAGGAGCGGGCGGCTGAGGAGGCGATTGCGGCGGAACGCCGCGCGCTCGAGATACTCAACCTAGCAGGCTCCGCCCTTGCGGCCAAGTCGGATCTTCAGGAACTCGTCCAGATCGTCACTGATGCGGGCGTTGAGCTGACCGGCGCTCAATTTGGTGCCTTTTTCTACAATGTCGAAAATGAGGCTGGAGAGAGCTACATGCTTTACACCCTCTCCGGGGTGCCAGCCGAAGCCTTCTCCAAGTTCCCAATGCCGCGTAATACGGCGGTGTTCGCGCCGACCTTCGGAGGCGAAGGTATCGTTCGATCCGACGATATCACCATGGATCCACGGTACGGCAAGAACGCGCCACGCGCCGGCATGCCCGAGGGACATCTTCCTGTTCGCAGCTATCTGGCGGTGCCGGTCATCTCGCGTACCGGAGAGGTGACCGGGGGCCTGTTCTTCGGCCATGCCGACGTGGGCGTCTTCGACGATCGTTCGGAGCGGGGCCTGGAAGGCCTTGCGGCCGAGGCGGCGGTCGCAATCGACAACGCCAGGCTATTCCAGGCGCTAGAACGCGAGCTCGCGCAACGCCGTAAAGCGGAAGCCGAGCTGGCGGAAAGTGAGGCGCGATTGCGGCTGGCCACCGAAGCGGCCGAAATCGGCACGTGGGACTACGATCCCGCGTCCAATGAGCTTCGATGGGACGTTCGCTGCAAGCAGCTTTTCGGCCTGTCGCCAGAGGCGACAGTCACCTACGAGCGGTCCTTTATCGCGGGCATTCATCCGGACGACCGTGAGCGCGCGGATGAGGCCGTCCGCCGCGCGATCGATCCCCAGGGCTCAGGGCGCTACGACATCGAATATCGAACGATTGGCATTGAGGACGGCAGGGAGCGGTGGATAGCGGCGAGCGGACGCGCGTTCTTTAATCCCGGTCGCGGCACACGGTTTGTCGGTACTGTGATCGACATCACCGAGCGTAAAGCCACCGAGGAGAGGCTGCACCAGCTCAACGAGCGCCTCGAAGAACAGGTTGAAGCCGAGATCGGCAGACGAGCGGAAGCAGAGGAGGCGCTCCGACAAGCTCAGAAGATGGAGGCTGTCGGACAACTCACCGGCGGTATCGCGCACGACTTCAACAACCTTCTGGCCGGGATCAGCGGGAGCCTGGAAGTTATCGAAAGACGACTGTCTCAAGGCCGGAGCGATGGCATCGATCGCTTCATTAGGGGTGCACAGACCTCCGCGCAGCGCGCCGCGGCGCTGACCCAGCGGCTGCTTGCCTTCTCCCGCCGTCAGACTCTCGATCCGAAACCGACTGACGTGAACCGGCTGGTCTTCGGTATGGAGGATCTCATTACGCGCACCGTCGGCCCGGCCATCAAGGTCGAGGTCGTTGGTGCCGCGGGCCTCTGGCCTACCCGGGTCGACACCGCCCAGCTCGAAAGCGCGCTCCTCAACCTCGCCATCAACGCTCGCGACGCGATGCCGGGGGGCGGCAAACTGACGATCGAGACCGCGAACAAGTGGCTGGACAACCGTGCCGGGCGGGAGCGCGACCTGCCACCCGGACAATACATCTCGGTGTGCGTCACCGACACGGGAACAGGCATCCCGAAAGACATCGCCGACCGGATCTTCGATCCGTTCTTCACGACCAAACCGATCGGTCAGGGCACGGGCCTCGGTCTTTCCATGATACACGGTTTCGTGCGGCAGTCCGGCGGCCAGATCCGCGTCTACAGCGAACCTGGGCACGGAACGACGATGTGCCTCTATCTCCCCCGCTATACTGGCGAGATCACGGACGATGCTGAGGCAGTGGACACACCGATCCCGGAAATGGGTGCCGGCGAAACCGTGCTCGTCATCGACGACGAGCCGACCGTTCGCATGCTCATCGTGGAAGTGCTCGAGGAGGCCGGATATGTTGCGCTCGAAGCGGAAGACGGTCCGTCGGGACTTAAAATTCTCCAGACCGACGTCAGGATCGATCTGCTCATCACCGATGTCGGCTTACCCGGTGGTTTGAACGGTCGTCAGGTCGCCGACGCCGCGCGGCTCACCCGGCCGGACCTGAAGGTTCTGTTCGTCACGGGTTTCGCGGAGAACGCAGCTGTCGGCAACGGTCATCTTGAGGCCGGCATGGAGGTGATCACCAAGCCGTTTGTAATGACTGAGCTGGCCAACAAGGTCACCGACATGATCGAAAATCGGCATGCGGGTGCTTGATCAACGTTGTTTCTCCCGTGCCCGTGGCTGCTATCCGTCGCGGCGCCGGCGGAGTAGACGATCTGAAATGTCCCTGAGATGGTTATCAGCTGGTCGGTCGCCTGTTTTCACGTCGCCGGCCCGAGGCCGCAGGTTGAGTTCCTTTCAAGACCTGAGAGCCCCCCTGCGATAGATCTGGCATAATCGCGTCCGTTGATTACCGCAGCACGTCGCTTCAGAAGCCTTCCGCCCGGAGCACTGCGAGCCGATCTCTTAGCAGAGAAGCTTCGCAACGCCAGGAACTTGGTCGTCCCGACGATGCTGTGACCCGTTCGGTTGCGCACCCAAGTCGGAGGCCAGGGAACTTGCATCCCCTGCGCTGGTTCGTCCGTACGAAACGAATGGAGGTCTTTCATGGACAAGGTCATCGACGTCGATTTCCACGTCACCTGGCAATCGCCCGTCTTCGTCCGGATTGGCAACGGCATGCGGGAACGCATTAACGGGCCGGACGCGGCATTGGCGGCGCTTCTGCACCGCTGGCCGTCTAGCAGTCAGCCGGAATATGCCGTCGCCAAGCGTCGCTGCGTCGACGCGATCGCGAGTCACGGTAGCCCGGAGCTTGCCCGCATCGCGTTTGTTGAAGCGGCCGTCTCGGCTAGGGTCCTCGCATGATAAGATTGGAGCGGCGGCCGACACGATGCTTCCCGCTATCCGCCGGCCTACTTTTGGGCTTAGGCCTCGGAGGCTTCTTCGACGGCATCGTGCTCCACCAGCTTCTGCAATGGCACCATATGCTCAGTTCCTGGTATCCGATCACCACGATCGAGAACCTTGAGCTGAACACCTTCTGGGACGGCGTCTTCCATTCTGGTACCTACGTCTTCGTGCTCGCCGGACTCTTCATCCTGTGGCGGTCTGGCCGCCTCAGCCATTTTCGCTGGCCGACAGCCGACCTCGTCGCGACAATGCTGATCGGCTTTGGAGCATTCAACCTGGTCGAAGGCATTGTCGACCATCAGGTTTTCGGCCTCCACCACGTCAACGAAACCGTTCCTCGCGGAGAGTGGCTCTTCTGGGACCTCGGCTTCCTTGCCTGGGGTGGGGCGATGGTCGCCATCGGCGTATTGTTGATGAGGCGACGAAATGGCTGAGATGTTGCGTGAAGTCCGCACGGCGTTGATCTGGGCTGCTTTCGGTCTTGGTCTTGTCTTCGCGACCCGACCGGTGTGGTCGTTTCTTCTCTTCGGCCCAAACCTCACGCTTGAAGACCTGCTCTCATTGCGGTGCTTTGGCCTGCCGACATGAAGCGCCGGTCGAGCGCGCGACCTATCCCAAGCAATCGACGGAGCTGATCCATGACTGCGTATCCCGACCGACATGGCCTTGATGCCCTACACCGTGCCTCCCGCCATGTCGTCATCATTGGCGGCGGTTTCGGCGGCCTGGCCTGTGCCATGGAATTAGGCAACGCCCCAGATATTGATGTGACGGTCGTCGACCGTCGCTATCACAATCTCTTTCAGCCCCTGCTATACCAGGTCGCGACCGCCGCCCCGTCGCCGGCAGACATCGCCGAACCGATCCGCAAGACACTTGCCCGTTTCAAGAACATCAACATGATCATGGCAGAGGTGGTCGGCATCGATCCGCCGTCGCGCACGCTGTCACTGTCTGATGCCGATCTGCTGTCCTATGATCAGCTCGTCATCGCCACCGGCTCCGATTACAACTATTTCGGCCATGATGAATGGCGACAGTTCGCACCCGGGCTGAAGAGCATTCACGAGGCGCGACTTTGGTGCACGGATCAAATTTCAACATTTTCCATCTAAGCGGCTGCGACCGACACCAGCGTGAATGAACCGGCATGCCGCATAAACATAACGCCTCCCGCCGACATCGCATCGGCAAAATGAAATTCAAAGCGGCGAACTGGCGGGAGTATGAAGCGGGTCTTCGCCGTCGCGGCAGCCTAACCCTGTGGTTGACGCCGGAGGCGCTGTCGGGTTGGGCTGCACCGCGCCGAACGACACGCGGTGGTCAGCGGCATTACTCTGATCTCGCCATCGAGACGACCTTGATGTTGGGCATAGCGTTCGGACTGCGGCTGCGCCAAAGCGAAGGGCTTTTGAGTTCGGTGCTTGCGCTGATGGGATTGGATCTGCCCGTGCCCGATCACACGACCCTCAGCCGACGGGCAAGAACCTGGAAACCATCTGCCAAACGACGGGCTGAGCCAGATGCTCCACTTCACGTGCTGGTCGACAGCACCGGGCTGAAGATCTATGGCGCAGGCCAATGGCTTGAAGAAAAGCATGGTGCCAAGTCCCGCCGTGGCTGGCGCAAGTTGCATCTGGCGCTTGATGCCGACAGTGGCGAAATCATTGCGCATGCGTTGACAGATCAGGACACCAGCGATGCCTCGCAGGTGGCGCCGTTGCTCGACCAGATCGACGATGAGATTGGCCGGTTCACCGCCGATGGCGCCTATGATGGGGATCCAACCTACAACGCTGTCCTGCGCCACAGTACTGAAGCAAAGATCGTCATTCCACCGCGCGCAACGGCCGTGGCAAGACAGGAGGCTGAGCCGGTAAACCAACGGGATTGTCATGTCGCATCAATCCAGGCCGATGGTCGGCTAAAATGGCAGGCCTCCACCGGCTATGGCAAACGGGCTTTAATTGAAACGGCAATGAGTCGATACAAGGAGATCATCGGGCGTCGCCTGCGGGCACGTTCTTGCCCCACTCAACTGACAGAGGTGGCCATCGGCGTCGCCGTTCTCAACCGAATGCTCGCCTGCGGACGCCCGGAATCCGTCCGCGGCAAAGCGAAAGCAAACTGACTAAATCCATCACGGACACAACTGCTGGCACAAACCGATCGCTGCACCAACGCTATCATGGATGATACGTGCGGTAAGCGCCTGACCGCAAGATCGGCCCAACAGGTCGATCTCTTGCTGGCGCTGGTGACCACTTCGGTTTTTCATTGATTCTGCGCGCGCCTAAAAAATTCTTTGATGCAGTATCCGGCACTTTGGTATGATGCCGGAAACCGGCTGCTTTTACCTGAAGACGTGGCCGCATGTTGACGATCGTCAAGGCAGCCGTGCGCGAAAGAACATCCAGGCGCGCTGGTGTCTTTCCTCGCGCCGTAGCCAGGGACGGAGACGAACATGACGACCAAGGTAATCGGCATCGATCTCGGAACGACAAATTCCTGCGTCGCCCTGATGGAGGGCAAGCAGGCAAAAGTTATCGAAAATGCAGAGGGCGCACGCACAACACCCTCTGTCGTAGCGTTTGGCAAGGACGGAGAGGTTCTCGTTGGCCAACCGGCGAAGCGCCAGGCGGTAACCAACCCAGAGAACACCCTTTTTGCCATCAAGCGCCTGATCGGCCGCCGTTATGACGATCCCATCGCCGAGAAGGATAAAGGGCTCGTTCCGTATAAGATTGTCCGCGGCGACAACGGCGACGCTTGGATTGAGGCAAACGGGAAAAAATATTCTCCTTCCCAGATTTCCGCCTTCATATTGCAGAAAATGAAGGAGACGGCGGAGCGCTACCTTGGCGATAAGGTCGACAAGGCTGTCATTACCGTGCCGGCCTACTTCAACGACGCCCAGCGCCAGGCAACAAAGGATGCCGGCAAGATCGCCGGCCTTGAGGTCTTGCGCATCATCAATGAGCCGACGGCAGCGGCTCTTGCTTACGGGCTCGAGAAAAAAGGCCACGGCACAATCGCCGTCTACGACCTCGGGGGAGGCACCTTCGACATCTCGATCCTCGACATCGGCGACGGAGTCTTCGAGGTCAAATCGACGAACGGCGACACCTTTCTCGGCGGCGAGGATCTGGACAAACGGATCATGGATTACATCTCCGATGAGTTCAAAAAGCAGCAGGGAATTGACTTGCGCAACGATCGCTTGGCCCTTCAGCGCCTGAGGGAGGCCGCAGAGAGGGCAAAGATCGAACTCTCCTCGACATTGGAAACCAACATCAATCTGCCATTTATCACGGCCGATCAGAACGGGCCGAAGCACCTCGACATCAAGCTCACTCGCGCGAAGCTTGAAACGCTTGGCGACGATCTCGTGCGGCGCACGATCGAACCGTGCACGGCCGCCCTTAAGGATGCTGGCGTCGACGCCAAGAATGTCGACGAGGTGGTCCTGGTCGGAGGCATGACCCGTATGCCCAAGATTCAGGAGACCGTGAAGAACTTCTTCGGCAAGGAGCCGCATAAGGGGGTCAACCCGGACGAGGTTGTCGCTATCGGCGCCGCCATTCAGGCCGGCGTGCTGCAGGGAGACGTCAAGGACATCTTGTTGCTCGACGTGACCCCGCTCTCTCTGGGCATTGAAACGCTCGGCGGTGTCTTCACGCGCCTGATCGAGCGCAACACCACGATCCCCGCAAGGAAGAGCCAGGTTTTCTCGACTGCGGAGGATAACCAGCAGGCCGTGACCATCAGGGTCTTTCAGGGTGAGCGGGAGATGGCGGCCGACAACAAACTGCTGGAGCAGTTCGACCTCATCGGCATTCCGCCGGCGCCTCGCGGCCTGCCGCAGATTGAAGTCACATTCGACATCGACGCAAACGGCATCGTCAATGTCCATGCCAAGGACAAGGGTACCGGTAAAGAGCAGCAGATCCGTATTCAGGCTTCGGGTGGTCTCTCCGACGCGGATATCGAAAGGATGGTGAAGGAGGCGGAAGCCCATGCCGAGGAGGACAAGAAGCGTCGCGCGATGGCGGAAGCCCGCAACCAGGCGGAAAGCCTGATACATTCGACGGAAAAATCACTGGCCGAGCATGGCGACAAACTGGGCGCCGCTGACAAAACGGCGATGGAGAATGCACTCTCCGAACTCAAGTCCGCGCTTGACGGCGACGATGTCCAGCGAATCGAGGAGAAGACGCGCGCTCTGATGCAGGCCGCAACCAAACTTGGTGAGGCGGTGTATAAGGCTTCCCAGGCCACAGGCGGTACGGGCGATCAGGCAGAGACACAGCAAGGCGCAACCAGCGGCGGTGATGATATCGTTGACGCTGAATACGAGGAAGTCGACCGGCAGAAGGACTCGAAGTAGAGGACTATTGCGTTCCGTTGCGGGAGGCATGCATGACTAAGGAAAAAGCCCACGCTGACGATGAAAGGCCGATGGAAGAGCCGGGAATCGAGGCACTCGCGGCAGAATTGGCAGAGGTGAAGGGTCGCCTGATGCGATCGCTGGCCGATCAGGAAAATGTCCGCGCGCAAGCGCGGCGCGATAAGGATGAAGCGATGAGATTTGCTGCATCAGGCTTTGCCCGCGACCTGCTGCCGTCGATCGATAATCTCGAGCGGGCGATCGCCAGTGTGCCACAGGAAAAACGCGAGGAGTCCGCGGTGGCCAATCTCCTGACGGGGGTGGATGCGACGCGGCGTGCGCTCATCGAAACCTTTGCAAAGCATGGGCTGACGCGTCTCGATCCGCTCGGCCAGCCGTTTGATCCTCATCTGCATGAGGCCAGCTTCGAAACCAGCGATCCGCGTTACGCACCGGGAACGGTAAGCCATGTGATCCAGCCAGGCTATCTGTACCACGACCGTCTCCTGCGGCCCGCGCTCGTCGGCGTCGTTAGACTTTCACAAGCCGGGGAAGGCGTGCGCACAGCTGACGACGAGACGCGACCCTCCGGCAGTGCCAAGTCGTGATCACTCTTTCACCAGTCGGCCGGTACCGGATGAGCCATAGACGCTGCCGAGAGCCAGGATGCGCCCATCGTCACTCCTTCCGGGCGCCCTCCTCTTTGACCTTTCGGCCAGATCTCCTTGTTGTCGAGGTGATCGTGACTTGCCGATAGCTGGCATTTGCGCCCTTCAGCGCACGGCGAAGACCGTGGATCTGATCCAGCAGATGGAGCACCAGCGCGATGCCTTCGTCATTCACGCCCATCGGTCCGTGAAGGTGGAGAATGAGTCGGGCTCGTGCGAGATCAATGTCGGAGAGCCGCCAGCCATCTGATGTTTCCCGCGGAGAAATCCAGCCGCCTGGATCCAGGCGGCCAGTGCTTCGTCTGCAATTCCAGCCGAGACACAAAACTCCTTGGCAGTAAGCATCACATCCCCATCTTCCGCCGTGGGTTATAAGCTTGTCCGGGCCATCGCGACAGGAACTCTTCGAGTTCGGAATCAGGCGAGTCGGGAAGGATCACCTTCAAGGTGATGTACAGGTCGCCGCGCTTGCCGCTTCGCTCGGCGACGCCCTTACCTTTGAGGCGCAGGACCTTGCCGGTGTTCGAGCCCTTTGGGATCGTAGCGGTAACCGGACCTGTTGGGGTCGGAACAGGCACCTTGCCCCCGAGAACGGCTTCGCTCAATGAAATCGGCAATTCGAGGCGGATATCGTTGCCGTCGCGCTCAAAGAAGGGGTGCGGGCGGACGGTAAGTTCGATCACTGCGTCGCCCGATCCTCCACCTTGTGCGCCGGGTTCCCCCTTTCCCTTCAGGCGAAGTGTTTGGCTGTCCCTTGCGCCGGGCGGTATGGCAACGTCGAGGGAAGAGCCGTCCGGAAGCACGATGCGGTGTGTTGCGCCATTAACGGCGTCAAGGAAATCGACCTCCAGCCGATAATGCATGTCGGCGCCGCGCCGGCGGAAGCCGCGACGGCCTTGCGAGAAAAAGGCTGAGAGGATGTCGTCAGCGTCGCCGAAATCGGCGAATCCGGAGGGATCTTCATAGCGCTCGGAGCCTGCTCCTGCCTGCGCAAAGTCGCGGTAATATTGGCGCGGCGGCCGTTCGGCTCCTGATGCGTCAATTTCGCCGCGGTCGTAACGGGCCCGCTTCGTTTCGTCGTTAAGGATATCGTATGCCGCGGAAAGTTCCTGGAACTTGCGCTGCGCCTCCTTGTCACCGGGGTTCAGATCAGGATGCAGCTTCTTAGCGAGCCTCCGATAGGCGGCCTGAATATCCTTTTGCGACGCATTGCGAGCCACGCCAAGCAGGTCATAAGGATCGGTACTCGCCATCACAACAGCTCTCCGCATCCAGGCCCACAGACATCGGATGCCGCAAGGATAATCCGTCGTCGCGCTTGCATGAAGTGACGGTCGTCAACGACACCGGCTGAGCAGCGCAACGTACTTCAAATTACACATATTTCGGTAAGGAGAGAAGCCATGCTTGGTAGGATGATGCTGAGAGACATGCGGCCGGGCGGGTCGGTGCCTCGACCCCATGCGACAGATGGAAGAGCGCAAGCTCTCGGTTGTTATCCGACACGGTGTTACGTCCGCGTTCGATAACCTTAGGAAGGTCGTAGAGGTTGATGAAGGCCGACTACTCGTGCTCGAAAGTAAATCGTCCGCACACTCCAATGC
>NZ_JBNDHS010000127.1:0-14804 GCF_056755095.1 Rhizobium sp. SVR5-9E
ATGCAGGTGCCCGCCCGCTATGTGTCCGGTTACCTGATGATGGAAGGGGAGGCCGAACAGGCCGCCACGCACGCATGGGGCGAGGCGCATATTCCGGGTCTCGGTTGGGTCGGCTTCGATGCCGCGAACAAGATCTGCCCAGATGAGCGCTACGTTCGGATCGCTTCAGGCCTTTGCTACCGTGACGCAGCCCCGGTCTCCGGAATGCGGATCGGCACGCCGGGCGAGAAGCTGACGGTCACGGTCAGGGTCGAGGCTCAGGGCCAGATGCAGAGCCAGAGCTGACAAGCGCAGCGGGCCTGACACCGCGATCCTGAATGACTTCTTCCGTCAGGACTTCGAACTGCACCAATGCAGCCTGGCCGAAAGCGGTCGAGATCGCCACGTCGGTCGCGTCGCGGCCCCTTGCCATCAATATGCGGCCGATGCGCGGAATGTTGTGCCGGGCATCGGCCGTGTACCACCGCCCGCCCAGAAAGACTTCAAACCAGGCATTGAAATCCATCGGTGCCGGATCGGGCGGCACGCCGATGTCGCCAAGATAGCCCGTGCAATAGCGCGCCGGTATGTTCATGCAGCGGCAGAGCGTTATCGCAAGATGCGAGAAGTCGCGGCAGACGCCGGTCTTGTCACAGTAGCCGCCGTACGCGGTTCTGAGGGCGTCGGCTTTCTGGTAGTCGAATGCGATATGGCCGTGGACGAAATCGGTAATCGCCTGGACGCGGGGCCAGCCGGGTTCGGTGTTCGAGAAGGTCGCCCAGGCGAAATCACCCAACCGGTCCGTGTCGCAATAGCGGCTCCCCAGGAGGAATACGAGAACATCGTCGGGCAGATCGTTGACCTCATGCTGTCGGGCATCGGGCGGCACCACGTCCGGCTCGCCACTGTCACGGATTTCGAACTCGGTTGAAATCTTGGTCAGTCCCGGCGGGGCAAGGATGCGCGCGCAGCAGTTGCCGAAGCTATCGGTATAGGTCCGCGCACGGACCGGCTGGCTGAACGACAGCACCTCATCGGTCAGGAGATCGGGGCGTCGCGAGGGATGGATATTGAGGACCAGAAGCATCGGCGTCGGCTGAATGCATTCATAGCCTAAGGTAAAACCAGCGCGAATCTTCACGGGGCCTCCTATGGAAAGGCTGGGAAGTCCACCAGCCTGCGGCCCTCATCGAACGCCGCAAAAATCTATGAGTTCCATATAGATGGGAGCGCCGGCTGATTTCACGGTCCGCTGGTAACATTGACCTGCACAACCAGAGCCTCGAAGTCATCCGCCTCTCCGTCATAGCTTCCTGACAGCGGGATCGCCTGGCGGGGATCGCGGGCAACGCCGACGCGGATCAGATCGTGATTGCCGACGATGCCATTGGTAGGGTCGAACTCCACCCAGCCGGCACCGGGAAGATAGACTTGGCACCAGGCATGTGTGGCGCCGCCGCCGAGCGTCCTCGACCCGTCCCGATCAGCCACGTAGATGTAGCCGGTGACGAAGCGTGCGGCGAAGCCGAGCGAACGCGCCGCCTCCATCATCAGCAGCGCGAAGTCACGGCAGGTGCCCTGCCGCCGCACCAGCGTTTGGAACGGCGTCTGGGTTCCCGGTGCGGATCGGCGCGCATAAGCGAAACTCTCGTGAATTCCGTAGCAGAGGGTCATCAGGACACGGCCGGTCTGCCCGGAGGAACGCGTTCCGACGAATTGTTGCGCCCATTTTGCAACCGCGCCATCCGGATCATCGTAATGACGGGTGATCGTGCAGGAGAGATCCGGCAACTCTTCCTCGTCATAGGAGAACGGATAGGTCAGCGCCTTGCGATCGATTTCGAGATCGAGCGGCACCTGCGGTGTGTGATCAAGGCGGATATTGCTTTCGAACCGAAGGTGATCAGACACCCTGTCAATGTTCACAAGCGCAATACAATTGCCGAAAACGTCGTGGATCCAGCGGATTCGGGCCGGTTGCGGATCCGCTGTCAGGGTCGCATCCAGGAGACGCTGATCGAAGCTGTCCCGCGGGCGGAAAAGGATCCGGTGCTGGCCGAAGGCGACAGGCCGTCTATAAGAATACTGCGTAATATGCCTGACGGAAAAAACGGTCATGCTGCATCGCCCGTCCTGGGAATGTCCGATGAAGGAACCGGCCAGCGATCAATCGAATTCCGGCACCGACCCTGACTGGAACAGGATCACCGATGGGCCGTGCTCGCCGATGGCCGGATTTCCTTCGCTGCACCATACGACGACGCCATCATAATCGTTCACAAGCGTCTGTGCGACGTAAACAGCGGTTTCCTCCTTCTTCATCTGGCGAGGCTCGAAGGCAGGCCGCAATATACCGTTGTCGTCCTTGTTAAACGCGCTGAGCACAATCAATTTCCGCACACCGGGCATGGCGCCTCTCCTGCGGCCATAACGGCGGGGAGGGGAGTTCGTTCCGGGAGTGCCAGGTGTGCAAAGAAAAAGGCGAAGCTCCCGCTCCGCCTTGATGCCAATTCCCGGTTTGCCTCAGTGGCTGTCTCTGCCAACCGCGTTGCCGCGACATCCTTTGAGGAAGTCGAGGTCGGCGCCGGTATCAGCCCCTTCGACATGCTGCTGGTGCAGCCAGGCATAGCCGGAGGTGGGAAGATCATGCTGCGGCTTCCATTCGGCGAGGCGGCGTGCCAGTTCCTCTTCCGAGATGTCGAGATGCAGACGGCGGTTCGGGACGTCGAGCTCGATGAAGTCGCCGTTCTTGACGACCGCGAGCGGTCCGCCGACAGCAGCTTCCGGCGAGGTGTGCAGGACGACAGTGCCGTAGGCCGTACCGGACATGCGGGCATCGGAGATGCGAACCATGTCGGTGATGCCCTTCTTGAGCACCTTGGGCGGCAGGCCCATGTTGCCGACCTCGGCCATGCCTGGATAGCCCTTCGGACCGCAGTTTTTCATGACCATGACGCAGGTCTCGTCGATGTCGAGGCTGTCGTCGTTGATCTTGGCCTTGTAGTCGTCGATGTCTTCGAAGACGACGGCGCGGCCGCGATGCACCATCAGATGCGGGGAGGCGGCCGATGGCTTCAGAACCGCGCCCTTCGGGGCGAGGTTGCCGCGTACGACGACGATGCCGCCGGATTGCGTCAGCGCCTTTTCGGCGGGCAGGATGACGTCTTCGTTCCAGTTGACGACGTCCTTGACCTCATCCCAGATGCTCTCGCCTGATACAGTCAGCGCGTCCTTGTGCAGGAGACCGGCTTCGCCGAGGCGCTTCAGCACCACCGGAAGGCCGCCGGCATAGAAGAACTCTTCCATCAGGTACTTGCCCGACGGCATCAGGTTGACGATCGTCGGCACGTCGCGGCCGCAACGATCCCAGTCGTCCAGCGTCAGATCGATGCCGACGCGGCCGGCCATGGCCAGCAGGTGGATGACGGCGTTGGTCGAACCGCCGATCGCCGCATTGGTGCGGATGGCGTTTTCGAAGGCTTCCTTCGTCATGATGTCCGAGGGCTTCAGGTCGTCCTTGACCATCTGGACGATACGCCGGCCGGTGAGTTGCGCCATCACCTTGCGGCGGGAGTCGACGCCCGGGATCGCGGCGTTGCCCGACAGAGCCATGCCGAGCGCCTCGGCCATGGAGGCCATGGTGGAGGCGGTGCCCATGGTGTTGCAGGTGCCCGACGAGCGGCTCATCGAGGCTTCCGCCTCAAGGAACTCGGCCTGCGTCATCTCGCCGGCCTTCACCATTTCGGAGAATTTCCAGAGATGCGTGCCGGAGCCGACGCGCTCGCCGCGGAAATAGCCGTTCAGCATCGGCCCGCCGGTGACGACGATCGAGGGGAGGTCGCAAGACGCGGCGCCCATGATCAGCGACGGCGTGGTCTTGTCGCAGCCGACCAGCAGCACGCAGCCATCCATCGGCTGACCGCGGATCGCCTCCTCGACCGCGAGCGCAGCCAAGTTGCGGTACATCATCGCCGTCGGGCGGAAGGTGTTTTCGGAAGCCGAGAAGACCGGTACTTCGAGCGGGAAACCGCCGGCTTCCCAGACGCCAGCCTTCACCTTTTCGGCGAGCTCGCGGAGATGACCGTTGCACGGCGTCATATCCGACCAGGTATTGAGGATGCCAATCACCGGCCGTCCGTCGAACAGATCGTGCGGATACCCCTGGTTCTTCAGCCAGCCACGGTGATAGATCACGTCGCGGCTCGTGCCGCCGTACCATTCCTGTGACCTCAGCTTGCGCGGCCACTCCGCTTTCTTCTTCATGGACTTTCTTCCTTCAGAGGGTTCCCGTACCGCCTCGTACGGTCCGGAACCCGATCATGTGGTTACGCCAGCGTGTAGGCGGTCTTGACGGTTGTGTAGAATTCGGCAGCGTACTTGCCCTGCTCGCGCGGGCCGTAGGACGAGCCCTTGCGGCCGCCGAAGGGAACGTGGAAGTCGACCCCTGCGGTGGGCAGGTTGACCATCACCATGCCGGCCTCGGAGTTGCGCTTGAAGTGCGTCGCATGCTTGAGGCTGGTGGTGGCGATGCCGGCCGACAGGCCGAAGGGCGTGTCGTTGGCGGTGGCCAGCGCTTCTTCGTAATCCTTGACGCGAATGAGCGAGACGACCGGTCCGAAGATCTCTTCCCTGCTGATACGCATCTGGTTGGTGGCTTCGGTAAAGAGCGTCGGCTGCAGGTAGAAACCGGGCGTCTCGCGGGTGACGAGTTCGCCGCCAAAGGCGAGCTTGGCGCCTTCCTTTTTGCCGATCTCGATGTAATCGGTATCGGTCTTCAGCTGCTTTTCATCGACGACCGGACCGATGTGGGTGCCGGCCTTCAGGGCGTTGTCGACCACGAGCGTCTGCAGCTTTTCCGTCAGCGCCGCCACGAACTTGTCGTGAATGCCTTCGGTGACGATCAGGCGCGAAGAGGCGGTGCAGCGCTGGCCGGTGGAGAAGAAGCCGGAATTGGCGGCCGCTTCGACGGCGACGGTGAGATCGGCGTCGTCGAGAACGACCATCGGGTTCTTGCCGCCCATTTCGAGCTGGAACTTGCGGTTATGTTCGATCGACGAAACAGCGACGCGGCGGCCCGTACCGGTGGAGCCGGTGAAGGTGATGCCGGTAATGTCGGGGCTGTCGAGCATCGCCTGGCCGACGACCGAGCCGTTGCCCATGACGAGGTTGAGCACGCCCTTCGGCAGGCCGGCCCGATGCAGGATGTCGACGATCGCCCAGGAACAGCCGGGAACGAGCTCGGCAGGCTTGAAGACGATGGTGTTGCCGTAGCAGAGCGCCGGCGCAATCTTCCAGGCCGGGATCGCGATCGGGAAGTTCCAGGGCGTGATGATGCCGATGACGCCGAGCGGGTCACGGGTGATCTCGACGCCGATATTCGGGCGCACGGACGGGATGACTTCGCCTGCGAGGCGCAGCGCTTCGCCGGCGAAGAACTCGAAGATCTGCGCGGCACGGATCGTCTCGCCGATCGCTTCCGGCAGCGTCTTGCCTTCTTCACGGGCAAGCAGGGCGCCGAGCTCGTCCTTGCGGGCCATGATCTCGTCGCCGGCCTTCTTCAGGATGACGTGGCGTTCCCAGATGCCGGAACGCGACCATGCAGGGAAGGCAGCCTTGGCTGCGGCGATGGCGTTCTTGGTATCGACCGCGGAGCCGCTGGCATAGAGGCCAACGACCTCCTTCGTATCGGACGGATTGATGTTTTCGACTGCGTCGGCGCCAGTCCATTCGCCGGCGATCAGGTTTTGATAAATGGTCATGGGCTGAACGAGCCTCCTTTACCTTTACAAATGTGGTCTGGCCGTGGGAGGCGGCCAGCCCAACGAAACCTCAAAGCTGTTTCACAGCGATATTTTCTTCGGAGGCAACCTTCAGCGGATTGCGCAGCGGCAGGCCGAATTCGGCAACTTCGATTTCGAAGACATCGCCGTCTTCCGTCTTGATGCCATCCGCGAAGGAAAGCGTCGCCGTGCCGAACATGTGGACATGAACGTCGCCAGGCACGCGGAAGAGGCCGTATTTGAAATGATGATATTCGAGGTTCGCGAAGGTGTGCGACATGTTCGCCTCGCCGGAGAGGAACGGCTTCTCGAAGATCACCTTGTCGCCGCGCTTGATGCGCGATGTGCCGCGGATGTCGTCCGGCGCCACGCCGATGCGGATCTCCGGACCGAAGCTTGCGGGACGCAGCTTGGAATGCGCGAGAAAGAGATAGTTGATCCGCTCTGTGACGTGGTCGGAAAACTCGTTGGAGAGCGCAAAGCCGATGCGGAACGGCGTGCCGTCCTCGCCAATGACGTAGATGCCCGCCATTTCCGGCTCCTCGCCGCCATCAAGCGCGAAGGACGGGGAGACGAGGGGAGCGCCCGGCGCGGCAGCGGCATGGCCGTTGCCCTTGTAGAACCATTCGGGCTGAACACCTTTTTCGCCGGCCTTCGGCTTGCCGTTCTCAAGGCCCATCTTGAACATCTTCATCGAGTCCGTGAGCGTTTCTTCGGCGGCCTCGGTGGTCTTCTTGTGCATGGAGTCGCGGGTCGCCGCCGAGCCAAGATGCGTGAGGCCGGTGCCCGTCAGATGCAGGTGAGCGGCATCTGGATGCGTGATCGGCGGAAGGAACCTGCCTTCGGCATAGGCCTTCTCAAGATCGACCGCATCGCCGTAGCCATGCTCCTGGATGACGGAGACGAGCGATTTCCCCTTCTTTGCGGCTTCCGTCGCCAGTGCGTAGACGCTGCCTGCGTTCCTAACGGCTTTCGCTGTACCGCCCGGCTCACGCACGGATACGATGATCTCTCCGTTCGAACCCTTGATCTGCGAAATAAGCACGGCCCTGATCCTCTTTTGCTAATCGCGGAATACGCTCCGCCCTTCCGGCTCCCGAGGAAGCCGGAATTGATCTTCAATGACTGCGAATGCCTGAACCGGCGCCGGAGCGCTCAGCCCTTGTTCTTGTTATAAACGTCGAAGAAGACGGCGGCCAAAAGCACGAAGCCTTTCACCATCTGCTGGAAATCAATGCCGAGACCGATGATGGACATGCCGTTGTTCATCACGCCCATGATGAATGCGCCGATGACCGCACCGGTAATCTTGCCAACGCCGCCGGATGCCGAAGCACCGCCGATGAAGCACGCTGCGATTACGTCGAGCTCGAAGCCGACGCCGGCCTTCGGCGTCGCGGAGTTCAGGCGAAGTGCGACGATGATGCCGGCAAGCCCCGCAAGCGCACCCATATTGACGAAGGTGTAGAAACTCAGTCGCTCGGTGTTGATACCCGACAGCTTGGTCGCCTTTTCATTGCCGCCCATGGCGTAGATGCGGCGGCCGATGGTCGTGCGGCGGGTGACGAACGTATAGGCTGCAATCAGTACCAGCATGACGACGAGAACGTTCGGCAGGCCGCGATAGGTCGAAAGCTGCCAGCCAAGCGCCAGGATCGCCAGCGTGACGATGACGTTCTGGGCGATGAAGAAGCTCATCGGCTCGACATCGATACCGTGGCTTTCATTGACCTTGCGGCGGCGCCAGGCGAGGTAGAAGAGAATGGCCGGAATGATCAGCGTCAGGATCAGCGAGGTCGACTGGACCGGGATCCCGCCGATATCGATCATGCCGCCCGGCAGGAAGCCGGTGCTGATGATCTGGAATTCCTTGGGGAAGGGGCCGATGTTCTTACCGCCGAGAACGGTCAGCGTCAGGCCACGGAAGACCAGCATGCCGGCGAGGGTCACGATGAAAGAGGGGATGCGGTGATAGGCGATGAAATAGCCCTGCGCCGCGCCGATGATTGCGCCAACCAGGATACAGAGCAGGCCGGCCAGCCAGTAGTTCATTCCCAATGACACTGTCAGGATTGCCGCAATCGCGCCGACGAAGGCGACGATGGAGCCGACGGAGAGGTCGATGTGCCCCGCCACGATGACGAGCAGCATGCCGAGCGCCATGATGACGATGAAGGAGTTCTGGAGAACGAGGTTCGTCAGATTGACCGGACGAAACAGAATGCCGCCGGTATAGATCTGGAAGAACAGCATGATCGCCACGAGCGCAATCAGCATGCCGTATTCGCGGATGTTGCCGCGGATGTAATCGGCGATCGAAACGACGTTGCTTTCCTCTTGGCTGGTCGGGTTGACAGGAGTCATTGTTTCTTCTCCCCTGAGCGCATGATAGCGCGCATGATGGTTTCCTGGCTCGCTTCGGCCTTCGGCAGTTCAGCGACGATGCGACCTTCATTCATCACGTAGATGCGATCGCAGGTGCCAAGCAGCTCCGGCATTTCCGACGAGATCATCAGAACGCCCTTTCCATCGGCGGCAAGCTGGTTGATGATGCTATAGATTTCATATTTTGCACCCACGTCGATACCGCGGGTCGGCTCGTCCAGGATCAGCACGTCAGGATCCGAGAACAGCCACTTGGAAAGCACGACCTTCTGCTGGTTTCCGCCGGAGAGGTTGACCGTTTCCTGGTAGATGCTCGAGGAACGGATACGCAGCTTCGACCGATAATCCGTCGCGACCCTGCTTTCCTTGATGCCGTCGATGACGGTGCCGCTCGAAATGCCGTTGAGATTGGCAAGCGACGTGTTGTGCATGATGTTGTCGGCCAACACGAGGCCGAGATGCTTGCGATCCTCGGTCACGTAAGCGAGACCGGCATCGATAGCCTTGCGGACGGTGCTGGTGTCGACCGGCTTGCCGTCGACATGGACTTCGCCTGATATCTTGTGACCGTAGGATTTGCCGAACACGCTCATGGCGAATTCGGTGCGCCCGGCACCCATGAGACCGGCAATGCCGACGACCTCGCCCTTGCGGACGTTGATGTTGATGTCGTGCAGCACCTGGCGGTCGCGATGCTGCTGGTGGAAGGCGTTCCACTTCTTCACTTCGAAGATGGTGCCGCCGATCGGAACCGAACGCGGCGGATAGCGGTCTTCCAGATCGCGGCCCACCATGTTGCGGATGATGATGTCTTCGCTGATTTCGTCCGCGTGACAGTCGAGCGTCTTGATCGTCATGCCGTCGCGCAGGACGGTGATTTGATCTGCGACCTTGCGGATTTCGTTCAGCTTGTGGGAAATGATGATGGACGTCATGCCCTGCTTGCGGAATTCCATCAGCAGGTTGAGCAACGCGTCGGAATCTTTCTCGTTGAGCGAGGCCGTCGGTTCGTCGAGGATCAGAAGCTTGACGCTCTTCGACAGCGCCTTGGCGATCTCGACGAGCTGCTGCTTGCCGACGCCGATGTCGGTCACGAGCGTATTCGGAGATTCGCGCAGGCCGACCTTGGCCAGAAGCTCTTTGGTGCGGTTGTAGGTGGTTTCCCAGCTGATGACGCCGCTCTTTGCGTTCTCGTTGCCGAGGAAGATGTTTTCCCCGATCGACAACAGCGGCACGAGCGCCAATTCCTGGTGAATGATGACGATGCCGATTTCTTCGGAGTCCTTCAGGGCTTTGAAGTTGCGGACATTGCCGTCGTAGACGATCTCGCCATCATAGGTGCCTGCGGGATAGACACCGGAGAGAACTTTCATCAGGGTCGACTTGCCGGCCCCGTTTTCCCCCACAACTGCATGGATCTCACCCTGTCGAACCTTGAGGTTCACGTTCTCAAGCGCCTTCACGCCCGGGAACGTCTTGGTGATGTTCCGCATTTCGAGGAGTGTATTTTCCATGATCAAAAATCCAGCGCCGTGACGTCAAGGAATGCCCGGCGATCGTAGAATTCAAGACCGGAACCCGCAATGCGGGTTCCGGCCGTTCTTCATATTACTTCAGCTGGTCAGCGGTGTAGTAGCCGCCTTCTACGAGGACCTTTTCGTAGTTGGTCTTGTCGACCGCTACCGGCTTCAGCAGGTAGGACGGAACGACCTTGACGCCGTTGTCGTAGGTCTTCGTGTCGTTCACTTCCGGCTCCTTGCCAGACATCACAGCGTCAACCATGGAAACGGTGACCTTTGCGAGGTCGCGCGTATCCTTGAAGATCGTGGAGTGCTGTTCGCCGGCAATGATCGACTTGACGGACGGAACTTCTGCGTCCTGGCCGCTGATGACCGGCATCGGCTGGTCACCCGAACCGTAGCCAACGCCCTTCAGCGACGAAATGATGCCGATGGAGAGACCGTCGTAAGGAGACAGAACGGCGTCAACACGGGCGTCCGTGTAGTTGGCCGAGAGCAGGTTGTCCATGCGGGCCTGGGCCGTTGCCGGGTCCCAACGCAGCGTGCCAACCTTGTCCATGCCCGTCTGGCCGGACTTCACGACGAGCTTGCCGCTGTCGATGTAGGGCTGCAGGACGGACATTGCGCCGTCATAGAAGAAGAAGGCGTTGTTGTCGTCCGGCGAACCGCCGAAGAGTTCGATGTTGAACGGGCCCTTGCCGTCCTTGAGGCCGAGCGCGTCAACGATGGAACCGGCCTGCAGAACGCCGACCTGGAAGTTGTCGAACGTTGCATAGTAGTCGACGTTGCCGGAGTCGCGGATCAGGCGATCATAAGCGATGACCTTGATACCGGCGTCGTGGGCCTTCTGCAGAACGTCGGAAAGCGTCGTGCCGTCGATCGAAGCAACAACGAGAACCTTGGCGCCCTTCGTTACCATGTTTTCGATCTGCGAAAGCTGGTTCGGAATATCGTCGTCACCATACTGCAGGTCGGTCTGGTAGCCGGCTGCCTGGAGCTGCTTGACGATGTTGTTGCCGTCGTCGATCCAGCGGGCAGAAGACTTCGTCGGCATTGCGATACCAACGAGGCCCTTGTCCTGCGCCATTGCAGGCATAACGAACGAAGCGACGCCGAAGGCTGCCGCAGCCATCAATGAGATAATGGATTTCATTTCTCTCTCCCTTGTTAATAGAACGGCGGACGGCAAGCCGCCCGCCACGAAACTGTGGCAGGTTCCGTAGATTGGATAGTTACTTCAGATGGTGAGAAAAGAAGTAGGTTTCCTCCACGATCTCACACGTGTTGAGTGCCAACCAGCACACGGCCGCAAACTCGTATGGAATCTTATAACTGTCAAATAGAATCAGTGTTAAAATGCATACCAACTTTGGTATATCGTTAAAAAGTATTACTTTTGAAGGGGATGAGAAGAGGGAGTGCAGCCATGACGGGTATTTCCGGGCCGATTTCTGCGGATCGTATCGATGTCCACAGTCAAAATTTTGGTGATGATGCCCTGCTGCGCGCGGGTTTGAAGCTGAATCACCTGCGGATGATCGTCGCACTCGAAGATAGCGGACAGATTTCCGCGGCGGCGGAAAGCCTGAACATCTCGCAGCCTGCCGCCTCCAGAATGCTCGCTGAAATGGAGTCGATCGTGAAGACGTCACTCTACGAGCGAGTGGCCCGAGGGGTGGTGCTGACGACGTTTGGAGAGGCGCTCGCGAGACGCGCTCGAAAGATTATGCTCGAGCTGCGCGAGGCCAGCCGGGAAATCGGCGAATTGAAGAGCGGCAAGGGCGGATCCGTCTTCATCGGCGCGGTCACCGCGCCGGCGATGAGCCTCGTGGTTCCCGCCATCGACAAGGTCCGCAAGGCCTTTCCGGGCATGGAGGTCAATCTAGAGGTGGAGACCAGCAACGTTCTGGCGCGGCACCTGCTCGCGGCCCGGTACGACTTCATCATCGGCCGCATTCCCGACGATCTCAATCCCCGGCTCTTCGAAGTGCAGGAGATCGGCATAGAGAGAGCCTGTCTGATCGTCCGCTACGGGCATCCGCTCGCCGAGAAGAGGGTGTGCAGCCTTGCCGACATTCGTGGCTACGAGTGGGTCTTCCAGCCACCGGGCTCTCTGCTCCGGCGCACCTTGGAGGATATCTTTCTGGCGGCGGGCGTGCCGCTGCCCGAGAGCATCGTCAACACATCTTCCCTGCTGCTGACCTGCGCGATCATTAGCCAGACGAACGCGATCGCACCCGTAGCGCTGGAAGTCGCGCAGTTTCTCGCAGGCCAGGGATCGAGGGCCTCCGATGTGCATGTGCTGCCGACCGACTTCGAAATCAACATAAAGCCCTATAGCCTGATCACCGCCCGCGAGCGCGCCCTGCCTCCGAGCGCGCGACTTCTTCACGATCTCATTCTCGAGCAGTGCCAGACTTAGAGCCTTGAAAGGCTCGAGGTCTGGCCCTCGGCAGTCCTCACGCAAGCCCGGCACCATTCAGGTATTGTTTAATGTTCGCCTTGAAGGGTGGCGGCATGTTGTTCGGGCAATCGATTTTCCAATCCGTTCTGGAACGGCTGAAGGCGGAAGAAGAGGATAATGACGAGGATGAGACCCCCGCCGCCTATCGCGTCCAAGGTTTGAGCGCGGGGCTTGCTTTCGATGTGATGGAGGGGGTGTCGGCCGCGTCGCAGCGTCCCGGGCAGGCCTATCTCGACAATCTCGAGCCGGAAATGCCTGCTGCGGCGGCGGAAGAGGAAGTGCAGCCGCAGCCCGTTCCGGAGCCGGAGCCCGTGATGCCGGAGCACCTTGCGCGCATCACGCCTGCAGAAATCGCAGCCGAACTCTCGATAACGGCGGCCGACACACTTCAGACGCTGAACGAGAAGCGGCGCGCCTTTGCCAAGTTGAACCATCCCGATCGGGTGGCGCCGGCATTCCGGCAGAACGCGACGACGCGCATGACGCTTGCAAACCTCATGATCGACGAAGCCGTGCGGCGTCTCGGCCGCTGACTATTCAGGGTCCGCCTCGTCCGGCTTTGGAGCTTCGTTCGGCTCGGCAGACGGCTGCTTGTAGGTCCAGAAGAGCATATAGAAGGCATAGATGCCGGCAGCGCCCGACAACACGCCCCAGAACGGGTCGCCGCCGATGAACTCCAGAGCTGACCAGCCCAGGCATACGGCCACGATCAGAGCGCGTACCCAGACATGGCGGTAGGCGGGATGACTCGGATCGATAAGCTGCATGTGTTCCCCGGTCATGTTTCGATCACTTGTCTTTAGGCCGGATTTTGTAAAAGTGAAAGGGCAGCGGGCTTGACGGCTCGAACGGAAGGTGGAATGAAAATTCCACAGATACGCAAATTCGGTTCATTTGTTCCGAATTCCAGGGAGGGTTTCATGACAGTCAGATTTGGTCTTCTCGGTGCCGGCCGCATCGGCAAGGTTCACGCCAAGGCGGTGAGCGGTGATCCGAACGCGACGCTCGTTGCTGTCGCTGATGCGATGCCGCAAGCAGCCGAAGCAATCGCGTCCGCTTATGGCTGTGAGGTGCGCTCGATCGAGGCGATCGAGGCGGCCAAGGACATCGATGCCGTCGTCATCTGCACGCCGACCGATACGCATGCGGATCTGATCGAGCGCTTTGCCCGCGCCGGCAAGGCGATCTTCTGCGAAAAGCCGATCGACCTCGACGTCGGGCGGGTCAAGGCCTGCATCAAGGTGGTCGAGGAAACCAACGCCAAGCTGATGGTCGGCTTCAACCGCCGCTTCGATCCGCATTTCATGGCCGTGCGCAAGACGATTGACGACGGGCGCATCGGCGAAGTCGAGATGGTGACGATCACCTCGCGCGATCCGGGCGCTCCGCCCGTCGACTACATCAAGCGTTCGGGCGGCATCTTCCGCGACATGACGATCCACGATTTCGACATGGCCCGCTTCCTGCTTGGCGAGGAGCCGGTATCCGTTGTGGCGACTGCCGCCGTACTCGTCGACAAGGCGATCGGCGAGGCGGGCGACTACGACAGCGTCTCGGTCATCCTGCAGACGAAGTCCGGCAAGCAGGCGGTGATTTCCAATTCCCGCCGCGCCACCTATGGCTACGACCAGCGCATCGAAGTGCACGGTTCGAAGGGCATGGTTGTCGCCGAGAACCAGCGCCCGGTCTCGATCGAAGTCGCAAACGGCGACGGTTACACCCGCCCGCCGCTGCACGATTTCTTCATGACCCGTTACACTGAAGCCTACGCCAACGAGATTGCAGGCTTCATCGCGGCGATCGAAAAGGGCGCAAAGATTTCACCCTCCGGCGCTGATGGCCTTGCGGCCCTGGTGCTGGCCGACGCGGCGGTGCAGTCCGTCAAGGAAGGCAAGCTCGTCAAGATCGGCTGAGCTCCCTCCGGACCAACCATACTGGATGGCCGGGCGCGCGCCCGGCCATTTCCTTTCGGCGCCGACCATCAGCCAAACTTGAAATAATTATCAACGCTTTGCCTTTGACGCGGAGAGGTTGGACCGCTATTGGCGCGACAATACCTCTTGCCCCAGAGTCCTCCATGACCCTCGATCGTTATGCGCCCGCTATCTTCGTGCTTTTATGGTCCACCGGCTGGGTTGTGGCGAAGTATGCGGCGCTTCATTCCGAGCCCTTCACCTTCCTCGGTATGCGCTATGCGCTATCGGCGCTTGCCTTTCTCGCCCTCTGTCTGGTGCTGAAAGCGAAATGGCCCGACCGGGCTACGGTGCTGCGGGCGATCTATTCGGGCTTCTTTCTGCACGGCTTCTATCTCGGCGGCCTCTGGTGGGCGATCGCCAATGGTGTTCCGGCAGGCATCTCCGGGATCATCGCCGCTCTCCAGCCGCTCATGACGGCTATGGCCGCGCCTTTCCTGATCGGCGAACGGCTGCAGCCGACGCAGAAGTTCGGCCTTCTCCTCGGCTTCCTCGGCATAGCGATTGCCGTTTCCCCGAAGCTTTTCGACCCTGGATCCGTGAGCCTCGCTCATGCGGCGGTGCCATTGGCGATCAATCTCCTCGCCATGGCCTCGGTCACGTACGGGACGATTTACCAGAAAAAGCACCTGCACAGCGGCGACCTCAAGACGATCGCGACGCTGCAGTATGTGGGCGCGCTCATCGTGACTGTCCCTCTGGC
>NZ_JBNDHS010000128.1:0-14417 GCF_056755095.1 Rhizobium sp. SVR5-9E
GAGGATGGCACGGGCGATGGCGACACGTTGGCGCTCGCCGCCCGAGAGTCTGTTGCCGCGCTCTCCGACATGGGTCTCATACTGCTCCTCGCGCGTCTCGATGAAGTCGGCAGCGGCTGCTGCTTCGGCAGCGCGGCGCATGTCCTCTTCGCTGGCACCTTCGCGGCCCAGGCGGATGTTGTCGCTGATCGAACGGTTCAGCAGACCCGCATCCTGGAAGACGGTGGCGATATAACGGCGTAGCGACTTACGGGTGATCTTGGTAATATCGTGGCCATCGACCAGGATCTGGCCGCTGTCCGGATCGTAGACGCGCTGCAGGAGATTGACGAGCGTCGTCTTGCCGGCGCCGGTCGGGCCCACGATCGCAACCGTCTGGCCAGCCTTCACTGAGAAGGAGACGTTATGCAGGCCCTGCGACGAGTTGCCGAAGCCGAAGGAGACGTCCCGGAATTCGACTTCGCCCTTGACGTCCTTGATGTCGGCATTGCCCGCCGGCTCTTCGCGCTCGCGGACGGAGTCTTCGAGTACGTAAAAGTCTTCAAGCTTGGACCGCGCCTCGAAAATCTGCGTTGCGAACTGGCGCATCTGGTCGAGACGCGAGATCAGCAGGTTCGCAAAGCCGATAAAGGCGATGACGTCACCGATCCGCAGCTCGCCGGCCTGAACCATCAGCGTGCCGATCACCAGGATGATCATCATGGCAATGGTCGATGCCATGCGGTTCAGCGCGCCGGCAATTGCCCACCAGTCGAGCACCGGGTACTGAGCCTGCAGCAGACGGTCAGCAAAGCCTTTGAGCGCCCTGGTTTCAGCTTCGATGCGGTTGTAGCTGTGCAGTACCGAAACGTTGCTGATCGAGTCGCTGACATGCGAGAAGACGGTGTGGTAGTGGTTCTCGACCGAGGCCTGACCATCCTTCGTGCGGCTCATGACGATGCGGCCAATCAGCCAGTAGGCGAGGCCAAGCACGACCAGGACGCCTGATAGTCGCAGGTCCATGGACATGGCGGTCGGAACCAGAAGCGCGATTGCGACGGCGGTCGACAGGTGATTGCGCATGAATTCGAGCCAGAGGCCGAACAGCGTTTCACAGGCGCGCAGCAACGTATGCAACGCATTCGATGTGCCGCGCTGGTGATGCCAGGAGAGCGGCATGGAAATGATGCGGCCAAATGCTTCCGTCAACAGTGTAGCGCGGCGCCCGTGGGCCAGCCTATCTGCCTCACGCGCCACAAGGACGAACGCAATTGTATTGAAGACGGCAAATCCAGCCCACATGAAGAGGATCGGCTTGACCTCACCTTTGCCCGAGATGGCATCGATGATGCGACCGAACAGGATAGGCTCGGCAATCGTGATCGCAGCTAAAACAATGTTCGCAACGACCACCAGGGATACGCGGAGCTTGTAAGCGCCAAGGTAGCGCAAAGCTCTTGCATAGACCTTGAATAACGACACGGCGTACCTCTTGTGTGCGATCTGCAAAACGGGATGTTGCGATGCTATAAAAAGCCACCTGAACCGACGATTAACGGAGCGTTCAGATGATCCTTATCTGCGGGGTGCGACGAGATGACTCGATCGGCAGCTGTTCGGCCAGCTAAAAGTGCAACAATTTCCACTTGCATTTAAACCAAGCATTAGCACACCATAAAATTTAGTAGGACCCGTTGGTAATGACACCACTATTCCTGATTCGGCGAGCTGATCGCCGTCTTCAGGCCGCCCGTTGCCGGGCAGGGGGCACTTGTGAATATTCATACATTAGTTCAGTCTCTGGTCGTGTTCGATGAATGTAAGCAACCAGAGGATGTTGTTGAGGAACTGCGGCGAGCCGTCCACCTCTACGGTTTCGAATATTACGGGCTCCTTCGTCACCTGAAGCAGAGCGAGGAACCTTGGCGTCTGGTCCTTGCCGGGCATTGGCCCGAGAAATGGCCACAAACCTATATTGAGAAAAAGTACGTCCTCGTAGATCCTACGGTGCGCTACCTGGCTCGGGCGCAGAGACCATTTCGATGGAAGGAGAGCCTTGCGGCCTATCGGCGCGACCCAAATCAGCGGCGGATGGAACAGATGATGGCGGATGCGCATGCCCATGGCCTGCGCGACGGTTACATCTTTCCCATTCACGGGAGGAACGGCGTGCTCGGAAACCTAAGCGTCGGCGGCGGGCCAGTTGAATTGTCGCCGGTCGAGATGTCGCTATTCGAAACGATCGCGCGCAAAGCCTTCTGGCGGCTGCTTGAGCTCAAGGGTGAAGCGAAGGCTCTCGAGAGCGCGACATCGCTCGAGATGCCGCTGACGCGGCGCGAGATGGAAATTCTGCATTATCTTGCGGAGGGGCTGACCTCGGTTGAGATCAGCAAAGTGCTCAAGATCTCCAACCACACGGTGGATTGGTATATGAATGGACTTCAGCAGAAACTGAAGGCCAAGAACCGCCAGCAAGCGGTGGCGCTAGCCTTCCGGCACGGTCTCGTTACATAGCTCTCCGGAAGTTCTACCGGAAGGAAATTGAACTTTCCGTGACAGCACGTTAAGACTTCTCTTCGCGGGTGCAGCATTGCCCGTTTCAATGCCGTGAGGAGACTGCATTGCCCATTTCCAAGATACTGGTCGCCAATCGTTCCGAAATTGCCATCCGCGTGTTTCGCGCGGCCAATGAACTCGGGATAAAAACGGTCGCCATATGGGCGGAAGAGGACAAACTTGCGCTGCACCGCTTCAAGGCGGACGAGAGCTATCAGGTGGGCCGTGGCCCGCATCTTGCCCGGGATCTCGGGCCGATCGAAAGTTATCTTTCGATCGACGAAGTGATCCGGGTCGCAAAACTTTCCGGCGCCGATGCCATCCATCCCGGATACGGACTGCTTTCCGAGAGCCCGGAGTTCGTGGATGCCTGCAACAAGGCCGGCATCACTTTCATTGGTCCCCGGGCCGATACGATGCGCCAGCTCGGCAACAAAGTGGCGGCACGCAATCTGGCGATCTCGGTCGGCGTGCCGGTCGTTCCGGCCACAGCGCCGCTGCCGGACGACATGAAGGAAGTCGCCCGCATGGCCGAGGAAATCGGCTATCCGGTGATGTTGAAAGCCTCCTGGGGCGGCGGCGGCCGCGGTATGCGCGCGATCCGCGACCCGAAGGATCTCGCCCGCGAAGTCACCGAGGCCAAGCGCGAAGCGATGGCCGCCTTCGGCAAGGACGAGGTCTATCTCGAAAAACTCGTCGAGCGTGCCCGGCATGTTGAAAGCCAGATCCTCGGCGACACGCATGGCAATGTCGTGCATCTCTTCGAACGTGACTGCTCGATCCAGCGCCGCAACCAGAAAGTGGTCGAGCGCGCGCCGGCGCCGTATCTCGCCGAAGCGCAGCGCCAGGAACTCGCCGCCTATTCGCTGAAGATCGCCCAGGCGACGAACTATGTCGGTGCCGGTACCGTCGAATACCTGATGGATGCCGATACCGGCAAATTCTACTTCATCGAAGTCAACCCGCGCATCCAGGTCGAGCACACGGTGACCGAAGTCGTCACCGGCATCGACATCGTCAAGGCGCAGATCCACATCCTCGACGGTCACGCGATCGGTACGCCGGAATCGGGCGTTCCGAAGCAGAAGGATATCAAGCTCAACGGCCATGCGCTTCAGTGCCGGATCACCACGGAAGATCCGGAACACAATTTCATTCCGGACTACGGCCGCATCACCGCTTATCGCTCGGCCTCCGGCTTCGGTATTCGTCTTGACGGCGGCACGTCCTATTCGGGCGCCATCATCACCCGCTACTATGACCCGCTTCTGGTGAAGGTCACGGCCTGGGCGCCGAACCCGCTGGAGGCGATCGCCCGCATGGACCGTGCGCTGCGCGAATTCCGTATCCGCGGCGTCGCCACTAACCTCACCTTCCTGGAAGCGATCATCACGCATCCGAACTTCAAGGACAACAGCTATACGACGCGCTTCATCGACTCGACGCCGGAGCTTTTCCAGCAGGTCAAGCGTCAGGATCGCGCGACGAAGCTGCTCACCTATCTTGCCGACGTGACGGTCAACGGCCACCCGGAAGTCAAGGATCGCCCACGGCCCCCTGCGGACATAGCAAGACCGGTCGTGCCCTACACCAACGGCGGCGGCATTCCAGACGGCACGAAACAGTTGCTGGATAGGCTCGGTCCGAAGAAGTTCGGCGAGTGGATGCGAAACGAGAAGCGCGTGCTGGTGACCGACACGACGATGCGTGACGGACACCAGTCGCTCCTTGCCACGCGTATTCGCACCCATGACATTGCCCGCATCGCCGGCATCTATGCGCATGCGCTGCCCAACCTGTTGTCGCTGGAGTGCTGGGGCGGAGCGACCTTCGACGTCTCCATGCGCTTCCTCACCGAAGACCCGTGGGAGCGACTGGCGCTGATCCGCGAGGGCGCCCCCAATCTGCTTCTGCAGATGCTGCTGCGCGGCGCCAACGGCGTCGGCTACAAGAACTATCCCGACAATGTCGTCAAATATTTCGTCCGTCAGGCGGCCAAGGGCGGTATCGACCTTTTCCGCGTTTTCGATTGCCTGAACTGGGTCGAGAACATGCGCGTGTCGATGGATGCGGTGGCCGAGGAGAACAAGCTCTGCGAAGCGGCGATCTGCTATACCGGCGACATCCTGAATTCCGCGCGTCCGAAGTATGACCTGAAATACTATGCCGATCTCGCCGTTCAGCTCGAGAAAGCCGGCGCTCACATCATCGCGCTGAAGGACATGGCCGGCCTGCTGAAGCCGGCGGCAGCCAAGGTTCTCTTCAAGGCGCTGCGGGAAGCAACCAGCCTGCCGATCCACTTCCATACCCATGATACGTCCGGGATTGCTGCGGCAACCGTGCTTGCGGCGGTCGATGCCGGCGTCGACGCTGTCGATGCCGCCATGGATGCGCTGTCCGGCAACACCTCGCAGCCGTGCCTGGGCTCGATCGTCGAAGCGCTGCGCGGTTCCGAGCGCGATCCGGGGCTCGATCCGGAATGGATCCGCCGGATATCCTTCTACTGGGAAGCGGTGCGTCATCAGTACGCGGCCTTCGAGAGCGATCTCAAGGGACCGGCGTCCGAAGTCTACCTGCATGAAATGCCGGGTGGCCAGTTCACCAACCTCAAGGAGCAGGCCCGCTCGCTCGGCCTCGAGACCCGCTGGCACCGCGTCGCGCAGGCCTATGCCGACGCCAACCAGATGTTCGGCGATATCGTCAAGGTGACGCCGTCGTCCAAGGTGGTCGGCGACATGGCGCTGATGATGGTCTCGCAGGACCTCACCGTTGCCGATGTCGTCAATCCGGAAAAGGAAGTGTCGTTCCCCGAATCGGTCGTTTCGATGCTGAAGGGCGATCTCGGCCAGCCACCGGGCGGATGGCCGGAAGCCCTGCAGAAGAAGGCGCTGAAAGGCGAAACGCCCTATACGGTGCGCCCCGGCTCGCTGCTCGAAGACGCCGATCTCGATGCCGAGCGCAAGGCGATCGAAACCAAGCTGGAGCGTCAAATCAGCGATTTCGAGTTCGCATCCTACCTGATGTATCCGAAGGTCTTCACCGATTTCGCCTCGGCTTCCGAGACCTATGGCCCGGTTTCGGTTTTGCCGACGCCTGCCTATTTCTACGGCCTTGCGGATGGCGAGGAACTCTTTGCCGATATCGAAAAGGGCAAGACGCTGGTCATCGTCAACCAGGCGATGGGTGGCACCGACGACCAGGGCATGGTCACGGTCTTCTTCGAGCTCAACGGCCAGCCACGCCGCATCAAGGTTCCGGACCGCGCGCACGGTGCGTCGGGTGCCGCCGCCCGCCGCAAGGCGGAGACGGGCAATGCGGCCCATGTCGGTGCCCCGATGCCGGGCGTCATTTCCCGCGTCTTCGTCTCGCCGGGCCAGGCCGTCAGCGCGGGCGATGTGCTGGTCTCCATCGAAGCCATGAAGATGGAAACGGCGATCCACGCCGAGAAGGACGGCACGATTGCCGAAGTGCTGGTGAGGGCGGGCGATCAGATCGACGCAAAGGATTTGCTTGTTGCCTATGCGGGCTGACCGGCAGCTGAAGGGTTGAGGGCGGCTTTTGGAGCCGCCCTTTTTTGTTTTGTGAATAGAGAAAGGGTTGAAATGAGTAAGATCAAGATTGCAGTCATCGTTGGAAGCACACGCATTGGCCGCTTCGCCGATCATCCGGCGAAGTGGATTGCCGACATTGCCCGGAAGCGGCCGGAATTTGAGGTCGAGGTGCTCGATCTTCTCGACTATCCCATGCCCTTCTTCGGTGAAGCGCGTGCCTCGGAAGCCGAAAGCGAGACGGCGGAACGCTGGAAGAAAAAGCTGCGCGAATTCGACGGCTTCATCTTCACTGTCGCCGAATACAATCATGGGCCGACCGCCGTTTTGAAGAATGCCATCGATCTGGGCGATTTTATCCAGAAGCCGGTCGGCTTCGTCGGCTACGGCGGTGTCGGCGGCGCTCGCGCCGTAGAGCAGCTTCGTTTGGTATTCGTGGAAATGAGCGCCGCTTCGGTAAAGACGGGCGTGCACATTTCCTTCCCGGAATATCTGAGCGTCGTCAAGGAAGGCAAGAGCCTCGGCGACTACGCGCACCTGAACGAAGCCGCCAAGAACATGCTTGACCAGCTGAGCTGGTGGGGCAATGCGCTGAAGGCGGCACGCGCCGTCGTCACCGCAGCCGCCTGATGGGCTTACGGTGAAGCCGGGATTGTTTCGGACGATCCCGGCTTTTCTCAGATATCGTAGGTATGGGCGGCGTTGATCGTCGAAATGAAGCGTTTGGTGCGCTCGCGTTCGGGCGCGGTGAAGATGGTCTTTGCCGCGCCGGTCTCGACGACGCTTCCCGCTTCCAGGAACACGACGTTGTTGGCGATCTTTGAGGCGAGCCGCAGATCATGCGTCGCCATGGCCATGGTCGTGCCTTCGCGGGCAAGCTGAGCCAATACTTCCACCACTTCCGCCGACAGCTCCGGATCGAGGGCCGAGGTCGGCTCGTCGCAGAGCAGGACGCGCGGTGAGGGCGCCAGCGCGCGGGCAATCGCGACGCGCTGTTGCTGGCCGCCGGAAAGTGTCGCGGGCCAAGCATCTGCCTTATGCGCCATGCCGACCTTGGTCAGCAATTCCATGGCGCGGGCATGTGCCCTGTCCTTCGGCCATTTGAGGACGGTTACGAGACCCTCCATGACATTTTCGATCGCGGTTTGATGCGGAAAGAGCTGGAAATTCTGGAAGACCATGCCCGTCTGGCGGCGGATCTTCTGGATCGCTGGCCAGGCGACGCGCTTTCCGGGCGCGAAGGAGAGCGTCTCCTCACCGAGGCGGATGGCGCCTGCGGTCGGAATCTCCAAGAGATTGATGCAGCGGAGCAGAGTGCTCTTGCCGCCGCCGGATGGGCCGACGAGGGCTGTGACGCTACCTTCCGGGATGCGGATGCTGATGTCCTTCAGGATGATGGCATCACCGAAGCGCTTTTCGATGTGAGAAAGCTCGATCATGCATTTGCCTCCAGCATGCCGCCGTAGCGCGCAAAGCGGCGCTCGAGCCGCACCTGCAGCGCAGATAGAACGGAGCTCAAAGCAAGGTATATCAAAGCAGCCTCGATGTAGAGGATAAGCGGTTCGTAAGTGGTCGCAACGATGCGCTGTGCCGCCTGGAAAAGCTCAGGCACGGTGATCGCGGCCGCCAGCGACGTGTCCTTGACCAGCGAGATGAAGGTATTCGAAAGTGGAGGCACGGCGACGCGGCCGGCCTGCGGCAGGATCGTGCGGCTCATGGCCTGCCGCCAGTTCATGCCGATCGAATAAGCGGCTTCCCATTGACCCTTGGGCACGGAGGAGATGACGGCACGGATGATCTCGGAGCTGTAGGCGCCAATATTCAGCGTGAAGCCGATGAGGGCTGCCGGGAAGGCATCGAGAAGGATGCCAATGCTCGGCAGGCCGTAGAAGATGACGAAAAGCTGTACGAGCAGCGGCGTGCCGCGGATGATCCAGACATAGAAGCGGGCAACGGCCGCAACCGGCGCCGGAGCGAATAGCCGCGCGACGGCGGTGATCAAGCCAAGGATCAGCCCGAACAAAAAGGAAAGCAGCGTCAGTGGGATCGTGAACTTGATGCCGCCCCAAAGAAGCGTAGGCAGCGATTCCACCATCAATTGAAGCCAGTGCGGCACGGGGTATTCCCTCTCGCGGGTTGATGCGTTGACGTGGAATACCCTTCCCCAGCCCCTCCCCACAAGGGGGAGGGGCTTAGAGGATGCGTCGTACGGGCATAAAACAGCTAATCACCCCCATTGGCGCGGTCCTTGATTACGGAACGGCCAATAAAAAGCCCCTCCCCTTGTGGGGAGGGGTTGGGGAGGGGGCCTTTTGTATAGGCCTGACTTACTTCGAAACGTCCTGACCGAAATACTTGTCAGCAATCTTCTTGTAGGTGCCGTCGGCCTTGATTTCCACCAGCGCCTTGTTGATTGCGTCCAGCAGCTCCGGCTCGCCCTTGCGGATGATGATGCCGGAATAATCGGCGTTCTCCTGCTGGGCGGCGATCTTCACGTTTGCGTCCGGCTTGTGCTTCTTGAAGTCCAGGAAGGAGAGGCTGTCATTGATCGTCGCATCGGCACGGCCGGTCAGCACCAGCTGGATCGACTGGTCGAAGCCGTCAGTGCCGACGAGTTCGGCGCCGGACTGCTCGGCAAGCTTGCCGAAATTGCTCGTCAGAGACTGGGCAGACTTCTTGCCCTTCAGGTCCGCGAAGCTCTTGATGCTGTCGTCGTCGGCGCGGGCGATGAGCACGGCCTTGGACGCGATGTAAGGCTCGGAGAAGTCGTACTTCTGCTTGCGGGCATCGGTGATGCCGACCTGATTGATAACGGTGTCGTAGCGCTCGGAGTCGAGGCCAGCGATCAAGCCGTCCCACTTGCCTTCGACGAATTCAGGCTTGACGCCGAGCTTGGCGGCAATTGCTTCGCCGATCTCGACGTCGAAGCCGACCAGCTTGTTGCTTCCGTCATGATAGGTGAAAGGCGCATAGGTGCCTTCCGTGCCAATCTTCAGGACCCCTGCGGACTTGATGGCGTTGAGATTGTCGCCGGCTTGAGCCGAAGCAAAGGCAGCTGCAGAGAGGAGGGCTGCGGCGGCGATGGTCTTGAGCAGTTTCATTTTTTGCGTGTCCATTCTGGAGGAATTCAATGATGGATAGATTGCAGAAAATAGCGCAGCACGAAGCGTAGAAAACTGCAAAGAAATTGGGCAAGTGCGAATATTTTTCTCATTTATTTCGGTTTTTGGCGCGGCTTGTTTCAGGTTGTCAGAAATCGTGTGACGGATGCCTGTTGTCTGCACGATCATATACGTTTATGCACGATTATACGGTTGAATTTGTATCCGGCGGGCTAATCGAGCATGAACACGCATGAAATGCTCCTCAAGGAGCGGCAGAGCATCATATCGGGAAAGCTTCAAGCGAAAGGCCGCGTGCTCGCAGCGGAACTTGCCCTGGAATTCGGGGTTTCGGAAGACACGATCCGCCGGGATCTGCGTGAGATGGCAGCCGCAGGCCTTTGCGAGCGGGTCTATGGCGGCGCGCTGCCGATTTCGCCTGCAGGCGGGAGCCTGACGCAACGCATAGGCATCGCGCTCGATCGCAAGGAAATGCTGGCTGAGGCCGCCGTCTCGCAGATAGCCCCAGGCTCGACAGTATTCTTTGACGCCGGAAGCACGAATCTTGCGATCGCCAATGCATTACCCGCCGACCTGGCGCTGACGGCTGCAACGAACGCTCCGGCAATTGCCGCCGCCTTGATCGACAAGCCCGGCGTCGATGTCATTCTGATTGGCGGTATGGTCGATCGGCAGGTGGGCGGTGCCCTCGGCGCCAAGGCAATGCGGGATATGGAGCAGTTCTCGCCCGACCTTTGCATTCTCGGTGCCTGCGGCGTCGACCTGGAGGCGGGTGTCACGACCTTCGGCTTTGAGGACGCCGAGTTCAAGCGGTTTGCGACGTCGAAGAGCAGGAAGGTTCTGGTTGCTGCGACTTCGGAAAAATTCGGAACAGCGGCTCCACACAGCATTCTGCCGATCGTGCAGTGCGAATGCCTTGTGGTGGAGCACGATGCCGACGAGGCGCTGCTTGCGGCCTTTCGCGAGCGGGGCTGCCGGACAGTGAAAGCGCAGAAGGCGCGTTGATTTACGTTTGCGAGCCGGCTTAACGCCGGTTGCGGAAGGAAGACGGTACTACGATGGATAATCCTCCAAATGTTGTTAACGGCGTAAGGCGCGGCTTCCTGCCGAAAAGCAGGGTTGCTGTTTCGCTGCTGTTCCTGATGAACGGGTTTGTCGTCGGTAGCTGGGCACCGAAGATTCCGGACTTCGCCGAACGGCTGCAACTGACGAAGTTTCAGCTTGGCTTGATGATACTGGTGTTCGGCCTCGGGTCCCTGACGATGATGCCGATTGCCGGCGCACAGATCGCCAAGCATGGATCGCGCGTGATTTCACGGGCAACTGCAATTTGCGTGCTGCCGATCCTTCTCGCGCTGACGGTGGCGTCGAATGTCGTCACCGCGGCAATTGCGCTTTTCCTGTTCGGCGGCTTCATCGGTGCGATGGATGTCGCCATGAACGCCAATGCGGTTGCCGTTGAAAAATCGATGCGCCGGGCGATCATGTCGTCTTGCCATGCCTTTTGGAGCCTCGGAGGCCTGATCGGCTCAGGCCTTGGCGGCTTCGTCATCGCCAAATTCGGCGTCCTCGGCCACGCCGGACTTGCGACTTTGCTCGCGCTGATTTTCCTGGCTGGCGCCTGGGCGATCATCCTTTCCGATCCACCGCATCCGGACGAGAAGAAAGAGAAGACGCGGCTGCCGATCGACCCTCTGCCCTGGCTGCTGGGATTGATGGCTCTCTTTTCGATGGTTCCGGAAGGTGCGGTGCTGGACTGGGGTGCGCTTTACCTCCGTCAGGAGCTGAGTGCTTCCGTGGCTCTTTCCGGCTTCGGTTTTGCCGCCTTTTCATTGACGATGGCCATCATGCGTTTCGCCGGCGATCTGGTGCGAGACCGGCTCGGCGCGGTCAAGACGCTGCGCGTCTGCACCCTCTTTGCCATTGTCGGTATGCTCGCCGCCGCTTTCGCGCCGAGCGCCGAGATCGCGATCATGGGTTTTGCATTCTGCGGGATCGGCATTTCGAACATGGTGCCGATCGCCTTTTCTGCGGCGGGCAATGTTCCCGGCCTGAAAGCAGGAATCGGTCTCTCGGTCGTCACGACGATGGGCTATTCCGGCATGCTGGTCGCACCGTCTGTAATCGGTTTCGTGGCCGAACATGTCGGTTTCGGAGTGGTCTTCATGGCGTTGCCGGTGTTGCTGGTCGTCGTGCTGATCTTCTCAAGGCTTGCACGCTACGCAGACGGCATTTCCGGCAGTGGCCACTAGCACCGCCAAGCAAAAGTGATGCGTTGGGCGTTGACAAGAAAGCGGGTATGATCCACCTGAAAGCACGAATTTGAAGGGTTCAAGAGCTCTATCCATGTCCTCAGCCAGCGATTTTGATCCGAAACCGCGCCGGGCTTCCGTCGCTGTCGACGTCGGTGGCGTCATCGTCGGCGGCGGTGCGCCGGTCGTCGTGCAGTCGATGACGAATACCGATACGGCGGATGTCGATTCCACGGTTGCGCAGGTGGCAGCCCTCTTCAAGGCCGGGTCCGAACTCGTGCGCATCACCGTCGATCGCGATGAAAGCGCTGCTGCCGTTCCGAAGATTCGCGAGCGGCTGTTGCGCCTCGGCCTGGATGTGCCGCTTGTCGGCGATTTCCACTATATCGGCCACAAGCTGCTTGCCGATCACCCGGCCTGCGCCGAAGCGCTTGCGAAATACCGGATCAATCCCGGCAATGTCGGCTTCAAGGACAAGAAGGACAAGCAGTTCGCCGAAATTATCGAGATGGCGATCCGCTACGACAAGCCGGTGCGCATCGGCGTCAATTGGGGTTCGCTCGACCAAGACCTCCTGACGGCGCTGATGGATCAGAACGCCGAGGCAGGCTCGCCGCTTTCGGCCCGTCAGGTCACCCGCGAGGCAATCGTGCAATCGGCGCTGATCTCGGCCAATCTTGCAGAAGAGATCGGCCTGCCGCGCAACCGCATCATCCTGTCGGCCAAGGTCAGCCAGGTTCAGGATCTGATCGCCGTCTATTCGATGCTGTCGGAGCGCTCCGATCACGCTCTTCATCTCGGGCTCACCGAAGCGGGCATGGGTACCAAGGGCATCGTCGCCTCGTCGGCAGCAATGGGCTACGTGCTCCAGCACGGCATCGGCGATACGATCCGCGTGTCGCTGACCCCGGAGCCGAATGGCGACCGCACGCGCGAAGTGCAGGTGGCGCAGGAACTGCTGCAAGTCATGGGTTTCCGGCAGTTCGTGCCGGTTGTTGCCGCCTGCCCGGGTTGCGGCCGTACCACTTCGACGGTTTTCCAGGAGCTGGCGCAGAACATCCAGAACGACATCCGCAAGAACATGCCGGTCTGGCGCGAGAAATATCCGGGCGTCGAAGCGCTGAACGTCGCGGTCATGGGCTGCATCGTCAACGGCCCGGGAGAAAGCAAGCATGCCGATATCGGCATTTCACTGCCCGGCACCGGCGAAACGCCGGCCGCACCGGTTTTCATCGACGGCAAGAAGGCGCTGACGCTGCGCGGCCCGAAGATTGCTTCGGACTTCGAGGCGCTGGTCGTCGACTACATAGAAAAGCGTTTCGGCCAGAAGACCGCTGCTGAATAAGCCAATTAGATCCGACTGGTGAGTAGCTTCAATCCTGCAAAGCAGTAGAAGGCAGACATCGCGCCTTCGATCCAGCGGCGTAGCCCGCGATAGACCTTCAGCGCATGCGGCGTCGAAAACAGCGCCGCATATCCCATGAAGATCGTAAAGCCGGTAATCATGCAGACGGCGATGATGAGCACGGCAACCGAAGCCGGAGCGCCTTGCGGCATGCCGAGCGCGATGATCGCAAGCCAGGCGAAGATTGCCTTGGGATTGGTGACGTGGATGCCGTAACCACGCAACAACAGGGCTTTGGTCGAGAGCTTCCTTTCTTCCGCCGCCCGTGGAATATCCTCGCCGGCGCGCATCGCCTTAAAGGCCTTGTAGGCGAGGTAAAGCAGATAGAGCCCGCCGAAGACCTTCAGGATTTCCAGAGCGATGGCATAGGTCTGCAGAATGGTCGCAAGCCCGAGGGCGGCAGCGCAGGCCCAGGTGAAGGAGCCGCCGAAAATCCCAAGCGCGATCGTCATGCCCGCTTTGCGGCCCTGCGTCATCGAGGTGGACACGATCGCCATGATCGCCGGGCCGGGGCTGATGACGGCGATGATATAAGCGATGTAGGCAGGGAGAATTTGCGGCAGATAGGACAGGGTTTCGCGCATCTTGCGTCTCTTGTTCGGCCGGGTGGCTGTGTGCTCCGTTTTCTAGGCCGAGCTCCCGGCGACAGACAAGAGACCGCGTCTCGCATGTCGGTGAAAATATTGTCCCGGTGACGCTTTTTCAGCTCTTGCGTCCGGCAATGAAGCGGGCTGCTTCGGCCAGGATGGCGCTGCGCTCGGCGTAAGGAGACAGCAGTGCTTCGGCCTCGCGCACATGCTCAGCAAGCCTGGCTTCGGCCCAATCGATGCCATGGAGGCCAACCAGCGTGCCCTTGCCACGTCTGGCATCCTTGCCCGTCGCCTTGCCCATTGTGGCGGCATCCGAGGTGAGATCGAGAAGATCGTCTGCGAGCTGGAAGGCGAGCCCGATCTTCTCGCCGAAGGCGCGCAGACGCTTGCGGTCATCGCTCGGCGCGCCCGCGACGATCGCACCTGCCTCACAGGCAAAGCGGATCAAGGCTCCGGTCTTCATCGCCTGCAATGTAACGATACCCGGCTCGCCGGGCGCGTTCTTCTCCGCGGCGAGATCCAGTGCCTGGCCGCCGGCCATCCCACCCAAACCCGCGGCGCGCGCGAGCACAAGGGTCAGAGCCACCTTGCTCTGATCGGGAAGTTTCGTTTCGTCAGCGGCGATGATGTCGAAGGCATAGGTCAAAAGACTGTCGCCTGCGAGGATTGCGGTGGCTTCATCGAAGGCGATGTGAACCGTCGGTTTGCCGCGGCGCAGGTCGTCGTCGTCCATGGCGGGCAGATCGTCATGGACGAGGGAGTAGCAGTGAACGCATTCGAGCGCCGCACCCACTCTCAAGGCTGCTCGCTTGTCTCCGCCGAGGAGAAGTGCGCTCTCCACGACGAGGAACGGACGCAGCCGTTTGCCGCCGTTCAGCACCGCATAATGCATCGCCGCCCTCAGATTTTCGGGGCGGGCGATTTCGTCGCCGAGCATGCGTTCGGAAAGCAGCCTGTCCAGCACC